>JAGBDQ010000239.1 GCA_017937415.1 Oscillospiraceae bacterium | reverse complement strand
TGTTCGGGTCGGGCAAGATTAACCAGAAAAAGTCAGGAGAGATTAACCAATTTTAGTCAAGAAGAAATCGCCAACAACCCAGATTTCTTGTATTAGTTTTAGACGGGCGGCATCTCAGAAGAGTCCGGAGCTTTTACTCTGCTGGTCTGTAGAGCAATGGTCTCCAGCTTCTTTCCGCGGAAGCTTTCGCCCTTAATATTGAATACGGTGGCATCATCAAAAATTCGGTCCAATGAACAAAGCAAGGCATCATCCTCGTTGAAATTACTTCGCCATAAGGATGGGTTCTTATTGCTGGTGAACACGATATTGAAGTTGCCTTCCTTGTTGTAACGCCGGTCAATCAAGTCAAAGAATAGCCGCGTGTTTTCCTTATCAAACTCACAGTGTCCAACCTCATCAATGATCAAACAGGATGGGCGGACAAGGCCAGTGAGCACTGCAGCCTCTTTCCCGGCTCGCCTGGCAGCGGAGAAACGGTCACGCAACTCAGACATTTTAATGAAGTAAGTCTTCATCCCGCGTTTGCAGCATTCAAAGCCAAAAGCTTGTGCCAGATGGGTCTTACCAGTGCCTGCAGGGCCAATGAAAGCCAGGTTTTTGTGCGCATAGATGGCGGACAGAGACGGCAGACTCTTCAACCGTTCCGCATCTTTGCCCTTGATCACAGAGAAGTCAAAATTCTCAAAGGTTTTAGGATCTTTCAATGGTAGACGGCTCATCTTTAAGATGGTGTGGATCGTTGTCTGGACCTTCTTCTGCCGCAGGTGCTCAAAAACCAGGCTAATGGCGGTCACCGCATCTTCGGAGAGATCGTTCTCTTCGGCCAGGGCAGCAAACTCCGTGGAGGAAAAATCCAGCTTCAGGGTTTCGCAGCTTTTTTCAACGATCTCAAATACAGATTCATTCACCCCAGACCGCCTCCCTGTCAAAGTTGAACTTCTCAAATGAGAGGTCAGGAACCGGTTCCTCCAGCATCCTGATCCGGCTTTTTACCGGGGCGGTTGGGAACTCTTCCGGCTGCTGGCTGCTTGCATACTGATCCGCGCAGAAACGGTCACGCTTGCTCCAGGTCACATCATGGGTGGTAAGGAGTTGCTTCATGTCGGCAGAGTAGATATAGATCGTATCACCGTCCCGCATGATCCTTGCCGTAGCGCCACAGTATGTATACGGTATCCCAAACCTGCGGCCTTCATAGTTGATAAAACCATCAAACGAGATCTTTCTCTCTGGACACAAATAGAAGTAAAGTAAAGTATCTTCCTTTAATTCGCGGATATTGGCAATGCATTGGGAAAAGTGGATCTCTTGTGGAATGCCGTCAGAAGCCCTATGGTAGATGCCGTTCTGTTCGTTGCACCACCCAAGTGCCGCATCATTCAGATCCGTCACATTCCAAAACGTTCGGCCGGCAAGGAAGTTTTCCTTCACGAAACGAACCAGACGCTCCACTTTTCCTTTGGTGAAAGGGTGTCTGGGTTTGCACAGTTTGGTGCGGAATCCAATGGCTTCCATAAAGGCTTCGTAGTCCTTCTGCCACACAGGTTGCCCATCATAGTCCCTTTTCAAGACAACACTCTTCATGTTATCCGTTAGGACATATTGAGGGACCCCCATATAGCGGAAAGCGTGGATCATACCAATAAAGAGGTTCTCTTGCTTGGCATTTGGGAAAAACTCCACATAGCGCTGGCCACAATGATGACAAATCATTACAAAACAAGCAGCGCTGTATTCCGTTCCTCTATGGTCCAAAACTTTTGTAAAACCCCAGTCCATTTGGTATGCTTCGCCCGGCTCTGTGACATAGCGCCGGCCTCGATTTCCCTGCGGTTCAACAAGTTGCCTTTTCGCGGGAATCAAATGCTTGTGCGCAAGGATATACTCCTTGACTGTGGTTAATCCTCCTGCATAACCGGCAGTTTTCAGGCGCTCAAAACATACTGATGAATTCTTGATCCCTTGTTTCAGAAGACCATCAATTATTCCTGTGTATCCGCTTAACAGTGTGTTACTGTTTCTTCTCCCTTTTAGCGCATGTGGCTTCTCTGCAAAGCCGTTTCCCTTCAGCTTGCGGAGTTTTGCGCGGGTAATACCCGTTCTCCGCTCCAGTTCAGCAAGGTTGATCTTCTCCAGCGAAAAATTTTCCCCCTGCTCGGCTTTCATTTCTTCTATGGCTTGTGATATAATGGAATCCAAGCCATTACTTGTCCTTTCTTCCATTTTTCTCCTTTCCTGGGTTGTTGGCACTTTCCAGTATAAAGGATTTGAAGAAAAAAAGTAATGGCTTTTTTTATGCGACTGTTTTTGGCTCTTTCCGCCTGACTCTTAATGGCTTTTCTCTCCCGACGCTAACAGTGTCAAATCAATTAGTGCGTAAGCGCGTCATTTCCTTGGCACAAGATAGTGTTCCTTAATCAAAGGAAATAGCAGCTCCACCGACAAATCATCAATGGAGCTGCTATTTTTTGCGACTTAATCCTTCAATTTAGCCAAGAATCGGGTAATGATGATTGCGACTTCAGCTCTTGTAGCCTGCCCTTTAGGATTGAAAGTACCATTGGGGTAACCAGTGATGATCCCCTGTTCCACTGCCGGCAGTTCCACAAGCTCTCTTCCCGACAGTTCTGCGGCGTCCCCTGCCAGGGACAGAACCTCCTGCTCCCACCGGTAGTATGTGGTTGGCGTGATCCCCTGCTGCTGGCGCCACGCACGGACCGAAAGTCCACTGTTTCTGCATTCTCTTATCGCCATCATCCACTTCTCCTGCCTCGGTGCTTGATCTCTGTTTCTGTCATCCTGCCTCGCCTCCTTAACAATAGTGGCAGATCGTTCCTTACGTTCCGGAACTTTCCACCACTATTATCTCATCCCTGTCTATTCGCCCGCAGATTTGACGCTTACGATTTTTCTGTCATGATTTCGTGAAAAGAAGAAAAAGGGTGAGAACCGAAAATCAGCTCCCACCCTTTTAGTGTTTCTGTTGCTGTTAAGGCCGCAACGCACCTTTCATATTGTTACATAGCGTCTGGGCGGCCCCTATGTCTTTTGGGGAGATCCGAGGAATTTCTTCCGACGTGTTTTTGGGCGACAGATGTTAGTGTGGTGAGCCGAGCATCTTGACTGCCTTTCCAACATTTGTACGCATATTCGCCCCACTGTTGATGGGAGTCGTGGCTGGCCATATCTGGATCGTTCTTAAAGAAAGAGCGAATGCCTGCGACACGGATTGCCTTATCTGCCTGGCCACCCGTAAGATGATAGTCACGCATCAAAATTCTTTTGATGAAAGCGATATCATCCATCTGGTCTATATCCATCGGACCCAAACTCCATTTCTTCGTGATTTCTGCTATCATATTATGCTCCTCTCACTGCGGTGTATGCAACGGACGGATAATTTTCTTTTCCAGCACACAAATATCGATGGCATCTTGTGAATGGAATGATATTTGATTTCCCCATGTATCTTTTGACGAAATTCCAATTTGTTCAATATATTCTTCCAGGTCATCACCATCAGAAAAAAGCTCTGCAGCCAAAACAATTTTACTGATGCCTACATCTGCAGTTTTATCAATTACTACGTCGTATTTCTTATCTTGATTATTGGGAAACAATTGCAACCCCCACTCAATGAATTTAGATGGTGATACGCGATTAGCAAAAATAAAATGCTTCCATTCATCCGAGCATCCATCGAATGCTTTAATAGAAAGTCTGTTATCATCTATTTTAATTTTTAGTTCAATAACAGCTGGGATGCATTCCGAGCCAAAACTAATTCTTTGGCCTCGCCGTCTCTGCGGAATGGGGTTTTAGAGCAAGCCCGAAATTATACTTAAAGTTTTAGAGCCGCATAATATTACAATTTATCCTCGGTTAAGTTATTTTTCTCCGCTGATTGGTCAGAATCTGTCGTAGAGGCGGGATCGGCAGTCCCTCCCCCGCCGCTTTGCTCATCTTGCGCCGGGGTTTGGGTTCCCCCACTCTCAGCATCAGGCTGCTTGGGCTCCACATTCTCCGTACCGGACGTTTCCGGCGCAGACTCACCGGGCGATACAGTCAAGTCGGAATCCTCGGGCTTCTCTGGTGTCTCCGGGTCCTCCGGTTCAGACGGCGTCACGGGATCGGCAGGCGTTTGATTCGGGTCGGTCTCAGGCTGCGGAGGAACCGGATCGGTAGACTCCTCCGGTACCTCAGGTGTGTCCGTTCCGTCCGGATCCTTTGGGGTCTCAGGGGCTTCAGGCTCCGTGGGGTCCTCAGGTTCGGTGGGATTCTCCGGAATTACAGGCTCTGTGGGGCTCTCCGGCTCTACAGGTTCTTCCGGATCTTCAGGTGTGTCCGTTCCCTCAGCTCCCTCAGGATCTTCAGGAGCCCCAGGTTCTTCCGAGGCCGTGTCATCTGGATCTTCCGGATTTTCCGTTCCATCCGGATTCTCAGGATCCTTTGGACCCTCCGCGGAGTCAGAGGGCTCCTCAGGATCAGCCCCCTCCTCCAGGTCTGCGTCCTCACTGGGCTGCCCGCCCTCTGCTGCCTCATCTCCGGCTGCCTCACCGTCCAGGAAGTCCGCCAGCAGCATGATCCCGGAAGCGGAAGCGCCAAAATCCAGGCCGGTGGGAGCGCCATAGTCCCGGGTTCTGCGTTTCCAGTTGAATTCCGACATCAGGATCGCCATATCCTGCTCGGAAATGATCCCGTCTCCGTTCAAGTCGGCCATATACGCATAGCTGTATGGATTATAGGTGGATTTGCCCCAATCTGTCGCGGTGTCGTCCTCACCGTCATTCCAGGCATAGGTCCCGTAGTTGAATCCTGCCAACAGATTGCGGTCCTGGTCGTTGATAATCTGGTTGGGTCCGGGCAGCGTAGGCGCAATATCGCCGCAGAACAGGGAGATGGGCACGATCTCATTGTCGTAGGCAAAGGAGAATTTCAGATTTGCGCTGTCATAGAGCGGTGCCGTGAAGGTGGTATCCAGGACAATATCCGTGTGGGTATAGGTCAGGTGGGCGGTCTTCTCCACCACCATCTGGTAGGTCAGCGCGGTCCCGTCCTTCGCCACCAGCTCAGAGGACTTGAAGGCAAAGTCCATGCTCCAATGGCCGTTATAGATTTCAGGCGGGTAATCTCCCGTGCTGCTCATGGTCTCACACAGGCCGGAGCGGAGCATCAGCCAGGGATCCGGCAAATACGTTCCCGGCGCTGCGGAAGCTGAAGTATCTTCCTTGTAAAGGGTCAGCTCGGCAATATGGGTAGGCGCCCAGGACTGGAGCACACCGGCCAGGGAGTAGTACCGGGGTACCTCAAAGTCGGTATAATCATCCTTGCGGAAGGTAGGCAGCGGATCGCCCAGCGTATCCACCTCGTCACTGGTGATATACATGCGGCAATTTTGGTACTTGGGGTCATTATTGACGGTACCACCGGGATTCATCGTACCATAGTTGTCAAAAATATGCTGCAGAGCCAGAGCGACAGGATCTGTGGAATCAGGATCCTGATACTCCTTCTTGATGCTCACCACAAACCGGGCCCCGTGGTAATCCACGTTGGGCATTGCCTTGGTATCGGTATAATAAATATCATTCTCATAGTAGGGATCAAACAGATAGGACGTATAGCCCGCGGTCCGCCAATCAGGATCATACTCCAGGTTCACATTCCAGAAGTTCTCATAATCCCGGACATTCTGAATGTTTAGGTAATCGGTCACATTGACGATGGTGCTGTTCCGGTCGGTACCATCCTCCTGAAGGTGGAGCTGCAGCCGGTGCTTGGCGCCGTCCACCTCGGTGGGCTTATCCCCCGATTTGGTGTTGAGCATGGGCACCGTGACCAGGAGGTAATCCCCCCGGTTCTCCGCCCGGATCCAGTGGTCCTCATAGTCGGGATCGTCCACATTGTCGGGATCATAGGGCTTGAGCACGTTATCCTGCTTGATGATGATCTGTGTCTTTTCACTCTCCACCCAAGGCACCTTGGGATCCGCGGTTTCATCCACATTGCCCGGCCGGGTGGCCGTGACATAGATCTCACCGCCATTTTCGATATAACTCTTCAGGGCCTTGGCCTGAGCGCTTGTGGCCCCATTCACCACCTGAAGGGTCAGGCGGTAGCCGTAATGCTGAGCCACCGTATTGCCATCGTTATCCTTGGGATAATCACCCTTGGGGTTGTTGGCGTAGGACAAGGGCTCCCCTTTCAGGATGCTGATATCATCCTTGGTAAAGGGCACAAACTCAGAATTGTCCTTATCCCACCAGTAGAACTGATACACAGGCGGGATCTCCATCAAACCACCATCCGGCGCGGGATCCACACCGGCGTCAGTCAAGGCATCCACAGGGCTCAAATTGGTATCCTCATCATAGAGGGTGGGAACTGTGACTACAACTGCATTCTTCTCAGGATCCGGACTCTCGGCCAGGATCCAGCCCTGCTGCTCTGCCTTGGGCGCAACAGAAAGGTCTGGGTTGGGATTCCCGTCCGTCTTGTCGCCGGTGACATAGTTGCCTATCTTGGTGTTATCAGCAGGATCAAGGTGGATCGAGGTACCGTAGTACCGCTCAGAGTGCTCCGGATCAAAGGGCCGGCCGGACTGCTTGCCGGGGGCAAATGTAATGATGATCTCAGCGCCGCTCACAGGCACCCTGGGTACAAACCCAGCGGGCGGGTCCAGAAGATCAAATGTAAACCCGGCAGCCACCATAGAAATGGACGCAATATAATGCCCGACTCCGTGGTCGGCCACCAAGGCCAAATAGTCCCCCACATCAGCTGCTGCAGTCTTTGAGTAGGGGTTCTGCGGTTTGTTTTCAGGCCCGGTGGGAGGCTCTGGCGTAACAGGGACCTGCGGCGCCATACCGCCATCCACAGACAGGAAAGGTATAGGCGCAGGCAATGCCGTAGGATCAGGCACCGACGCGGCATCCTTGTATAGATCACCCTTATTTGCGGCCACACCATCATGGTCCTTCAGAGTGAGCTTCATCTCCGCCTCAGGCTTCTCCTTTACATACTCTACCGTTACATCCACATCATGGGCGGGCATTTTGAAGGTCGCCTCAATGGGCGTAGTGGAATCCCCAGTTGTGATCCACTGGAGCACGGGTACATCCGTAGACGTCCCCGTCTGGACCGCTGTAACGATGGCATAGTAATTCGCCGCCGTAGTCACCTTGACCACGGGCACATCATCCTTCATGGCGCCGGTCCAGATGGTACCACTGGGTAAACCGGCGGTGGTGGGATTCTCAATAGCGGCCCAGTTGTCTGCCAGATCATCATGTCCTACTTTGTAGACAGTTGCGGTATACATCTTGGGTTCGCTCTTTTTCCGCAGAATTACAGTAATATCCACATCGGCGGCACGCCGTACCGGCGTGCTTGTGCCGTCGGACATCAGATAGACATATTCGCCCGCCGTTCCCGCCGTCTCAGTGAGATGCACTGTGCCGGAAGGCGTGGAGGCGATCACAGAGGCGATCTCATCATCGGTGGGCACGGTGTCCAGATCCACTTGGGTGGTCACGGTCTCCGTGCCGTTCAGATCCCCGATGGGGTCGTGGGTCTTTGTAGTGCTGTTGGGACTCAAATCATTTCTGTTTACAGACATAGTCACCGACGGGGTCCGGTCATGAGGCAGCTGTGTCGTATCCGCCGGGCCCTCTGCGGGCGTGCTGTCGTTGTAGTCATCTCCGTCGGAATCCACCACGAAGAGGGTGGCTTCATAGGGCAGGCGGTAGTATACCGTCACCACCGCGTTGGCATCAGGCATATAGTGGAGCCCTGTGGCCGTAGTGCCGTATTCATTCAGGGGAATATCCACTTCCGTGCCGGGGAGCAGCGTCTGCCCGGCGGTATCATTGGGATCCAGCAGGCCAATGGTAGCCCGCTCAATGATATA
>JAGBDQ010000238.1 GCA_017937415.1 Oscillospiraceae bacterium | reverse complement strand
GTTCATGAAGTTGGGAAGTCCGGCGCCAGAGCCCACAAAGACAGCCTCGAAGCCCATACCAAAGAGCTCGTCGATGGTGAGGGTCTTGCCGATGACCATGTTGGTCTCCATATCCACCCCCATGGCCACCAGGTTGTCCACTTCTTTCTGGACAATGCTCTTGGGCAGACGGAACTCGGGGATACCGTAGACCAACACGCCGCCGGCAGTATGTAACGCCTCAAAAACCGTAACTTGATAGCCCTTCTTGGCCAGGTCTCCGGCGCAGGTCAGGCCACTGGGGCCGGAACCTACAACAGCCACCTTGTGTCCATTGGAAGGCACCTTTTCGGGCAATTGGGTGGCGTGGGCGTTGTGCCAGTCGGCCACAAACCGCTCCAGGCGGCCAATGCCCACAGGCTCGCCTTTGATACCCCGGACACACTTGCTTTCGCACTGGGTCTCCTGGGGGCAGACACGGCCGCAGACGGCGGGAAGAGAGGAAGTCTGCTGGATGACCTGATAGGCCCCCTCAAAGTCCCCCTCCTTGATCTTGTCGATAAACTCAGGAATATGGATGTTCACCGGGCAGCCGGACACACAGGGATAGTTCTTACAGTGCAGACACCGAAGGGCCTCCTGAATGGCAGTCTCCTCAGAGTAGCCCAATGCTACCTCACTGAAATTGTGGGCCCGGACCTCAGGGGCCTGGGTAGGCATTTCATGCTTTTTCGGATCCATATTGGGAAGATTAGCCATGGAGCTCAGCCTCCTTCTTGAACAGATTGCAGGTCTCTTCGTGGGCGTGGCGCTCAAAGCCATAATACATGGTGCCACGGCTCATGGCCTCGTCAAAGTCCACCTCGTAGCCGTTGAAGTCAGGGCCGTCCACACAGGCGAACTTGGTCACCGCCTTGCCGTCCTGGTGGAGAGTGAGACGGCAGCCGCCGCACATACCGGTACCATCGATCATGATGGGGTTCATGGACACCACACAGGGGATCCCCGTGGGCCGGGTGGCCTCCACCACGAACTTCATCATGATGAGGGGCCCGATGGTAATGACCTCGTCAAAGGTCTCGCCCGCGGCAAACATCTCATTGAGGGGCACACACACGTTGCCGTGACGGCCATAGGAGCCGTCGTCCGTCATCACATAGAGCTTGTCGGAGCAGGCCTTGAACTCATCCTCCAGGATCATCAGATCCTTGGAGCGGAAGCCGATGACCGAGGTGACTTGGCAGCCCTGCTCATGGAGCTTCTGGGCAACGGGAAGGGCGATGGCGCAGCCCACGCCGCCGCCCACCACGCAGACCTTCTTGAGGCCCTCGGTGTGGGTGGCCATACCCAGGGGGCCCACAAAGTCGTGGATGTACTCCCCCTCCTTCAGGTGGTTGAGCTTCTCGGTGGTGGCGCCTACGATCTGGAAGATGATGGTGACAGTCCCCTTCTCCCGGTCATAGCCAGCCACCGTCAGCGGGATCCGCTCCCCCTCCTCGTCTACCCGGAGGATGATGAACTGCCCCGCCTGGGCCTTGGCAGCCACAAAGGGGGCCTCCACCTCCATGAGGGTAACGGTGGGATTCAGCGCCTTTTTTCTTACGATCTTGACCATAATACCACTTCTTTCCTTTGAAGTCTGTTTGTCTTTTTTTGGTCACTTCGTTAAAATTCTATCACTACCGCTTCGAGCTGTCAAGAGCTTCACATTCTTTTCCAAAACGCAGAAAGGGCGGCTTCTTAAAGATAGCCGCTCTTACGCTTTCCAATATAGTATAATAGAAAATTGATCTCCTGTCAACTCCGCTTCCGCTCTTCCCTCCATTTGGTACGCCAAGGCCTTCACAATAGCCAGGCCCAGGCCGGTATTCCGCCCGGAGCGGGTCTTATCGGTGGTATAAAACCGGTCAAACACATGGGGAAGATCCTCGTCCGTAAGTTCAGCGCCGCCATTGGACACCCGTACCGACACCTCTCCATTTCCCGACCAAGCAGAAATGGACAAAGTCCCGGAGCCATGCTCCATTGCGTTTCGGAGCAGATTGGAGTAGACCCGGGTCATGGCCGCCCGGTCCCCCCATACCTGGGGCAAGTCCTCCGGAAGGTCCACCGTCACATCGAAATGGGCCTCCAACTCGTCATAATAGGCGGCCAGCAGCTCCCCCAACACCTCCCTGAGATCTACTTTCTCCCTCAGGATAGGGTACTCTCCCGCCTCCAGGCGGGAAAGGTCGTAGAAGCTGGTGATGAGGCCTTGAAGCACCCGGGCCCGGCTTTCGATGGTAGACAGGTATTCCCGCCGCTCTTCCGGGCTCAGCTCCTCCTTCTCCAAAAGCTGGAGGTAGCCTAAAATAGAAGTCAGCGGTGTGCGCAGGTCGTGGGACACATTGGCGATCTGCCGTCGAAGGGCCTGTTCCCGGTTCCGAAAGTCAGACCGCTGATCCTCCATCTCCCGGAGAAGACCGTTTACCTGCGCCATCAGCTCCTCGGCTGCGGGGTTTGGCGCGGCAAGGCGGAGAGGAGCCGCACTCCCCTCCGCCTTGCGGTTTTTCAGTTGACTGGCGCCCTGGCGCAGATTTCGCTCCAAGGCATAGATCCGAAGGAGCAGGAATACGCACAGAACAGTAAGGAGCAGAACTGCAAGGATCAAGCTGCTTCCTCCTTCCGGCAGATTTGTTTCCAAGAAATGTCGGCTATTTGATCTCCC
>JAGBDQ010000237.1 GCA_017937415.1 Oscillospiraceae bacterium | reverse complement strand
TGCCCATGATCATTGGGGAGATCCGCCGCTATCTCCGTGACAACAGCTCGGTGCGGGTGTCCCGGTCCATGCGGGATATGGCCTACAAGGTGCTTCAGGCCAAGGAGGCCTTTATGGCCGAGCATCAGCGGGAACCGACTTTGGAAGAGATCGCAAAGATCTTGGATACCAAGAGGGAAGATGTGGTGCTGGCCCTGGAGGCCATCACCGACCCGGTGAGCCTCTTTGAGCCGGTCTATTCGGACAGCGGGGACACGGTGTGTGTCATGGATCAGGTGAAGGACGTGAAAAACACCGACGAGAGCTGGCTGGACCGAATCGCCCTTAAGGACGCGGTGGACAAGCTTCCCGAGCGGGAGAAGCGGATCCTGGCTCTCCGCTTTTTTCAGGGCAAGACACAGATGGAGGTCTCCCGGGAGGTGGGCATCTCTCAAGCCCAGGTCTCCCGGCTGGAAAAAAGTGCCCTGGATCAGATCCGCAGAGGGATGTAATGAAAAAGCCGCCCATGCAGCCCAAAGGCTGCGGGGACATTCGGCCTTGCCGAAGCGTCCTCTGGGCGGTTTTTTCTTAAGAAGAGGATGGGAAATCTTGACAGAAAGCGGGCTGAGGGGTAAACTGTCCAAAGAAAAGGAATGAGATAAGGAGGAGAGAACTCCATGAGAAAGATCCTGGCCATTGTGGTCTGCAAGCTGGTCCGCTTTGTGGGCAAGCTGGTGGGGAAGGGGAGCAGCCTTCCTGGAAAATACGCCCTGAAGCTCTGCCCGGATATTCTGAGCCGGGTGAAGCTGCCCCCCTATGTGATCGCCGTTACGGGAAGCAACGGGAAGACCTCTACTGTAGAGATGATCGCGGCCATCCTTGCCGCGGCGGGGAAGGAAGTGGTCTACAACAAGGAGGGCTCCAACCAGATCGAGGGAGTCACCACCCTGATTTTGACCCACAGCACCCTTGGAGGCAAAATGCGGGGGGATGTGCTGCTGCTGGAGAGCGACGAGCGGTACGCTAAGTACTCCTTCCGCTATTTCCACCCCACCCACTTCGTCATCACCAACCTCTACCGGGACCAGCTAACCCGGAACGGGCACCCCGAATGGGTCTACGACGCCATTCTGCCCGCCATCCACCCAGATACCACCCTGGTCCTCAACGCCGACGACCCCCTGGTGTCCTGCTTCGCCCGGGACCATGAGAAGGTGAAATGGTTCGGCATGGAGGAGACGGCGGTGAGCACCAGGGAGCACCACGGTATGTACCACGATGGGGAGCGGTGCCCGGTCTGTAAAGGGAAAATGGAGTACACCTGTTACCACTACGCCCATATCGGCCACTACCACTGCCCCACCTGCGGGTACACCCGGCAGAAGCCTGACTTTGCGGTCACTGCTTTGGACCTGAAAGCCGGTGAGCTGACCATTGACGGGGAGACCCACATTTCCCTGGCCTTTAAAAGTATTTACAACGTCTATAACATCCTGGCCGCCTGGTCGGTGTGCGCCTTAGCTGGGGTGGACAAGGACATTATGGCCAAAACCATCAACAACTACATTCTGAAAAACGGTCGTATGGTGCGCTTTACCCTGGGGGACCACAAGGGCACCCTGCTCACCTCCAAGCACGAGAACTCGGTGGCCTACGACACCAACCTCAGCTACATCGCGGCGACGGACAAGCCCTGCACCGTGCTCATCATCGTGGACGCCATCAGCCGGAAGTATTTCACCGGGGAGACCAGTTGGCTCTGGGACATCGACTTTGACAAGCTCAACGCCCCTCACATTGGGCGGGTGATGCTGTACGGCAAGTACTGCAACGATTTGATGCTCCGGTTCCGTCATACCTCGATCTCCCCGGAGAAGCTGGATATGGGCGAAGACATCCGGGAGGCGGCGGAGCTGCTGAAAGACCACGGGGACGAGGACGTGTATGTGGTGACCTGCTTCTCGGACCGGGACAAGCTGCTGGACCTGGTCCGGCGGGAAGTCTGAGAGGAGGGTAAGACATGGAGCTGAATATTCTGCATTTGTACCCCGGCCTGATGGGGCTCTATGGGGAGTACGCCAACCTGACCCTGCTCAAGGAGAAGCTGGAGCTTTTGGGGGTGACGGTACATCTGAAAACCGCCGAGCCTGAGGAGGCCCCTGACTTTGCGGCTGCCGATTTTATCTATATGGGCGCGGGCACCGAACGCAGCCAGAAGGCTGCCCTTGCGGCCCTGCTGCCCCACCGGGAGGAGCTGAAGGGGGCCCTGGACCGGGGGGCGGTGGCCCTCTTTACCGGAAACGCCATGGAGACGCTGGGGGCCTCGGTCACCGACGCCGCCGGGAAGACCTGGGAGGGCCTGGGCCTGGCCGGGTTTACCACCACCGAGACCGACAGGCGCACCCCCGGGGATGTGATCGCCCTGCCTGCCCTTTGGGATTCTCCTGTGGTGGGCTTTATGAACAAGTGCTCCTTTACAACAGGGGTGGACAGCCCCCTCTTCCCCAGCCTGTTCCTGGGTTTTGGGACCGAGAAAGAGCAGGGGAGCGAGGGCTATGTCTCGGGGAATCTTTTTGCCACTCACCTCACCGGCCCGGTGCTGGTGAAAAACCCGGACTTTTTTGATCTCCTGGTTTGCCGGATATTTGAGAGTAAGGGCTGGACCTGCCCTGACCGGTTCCCTGACATTCCCTACCAGCGGGAGGCCTATGAGGTGACCCTAAAAGAGCTGCGGGCACCGAGAAAGTGAGAAGAAACCGCCGTTGACCCACATTGGGATCAACGGCGGTTTTTCATTTACATTCCGAACCGGTGGACGGCCCACCAGATGAGTCCGGCCAGCAGGAGCAGGGGGACGGTCCGGCGGAGAAGGACGGCTAGGGCGGTGCCCAGCTTGCGGAGCATATTTTGGTAGGGGGAGCGGCGGATGGCCCGGATACACCGCTTGCTGATGTCCACAGGGACGGCGGCATTGGGGTCTTGGAGAAGCCGCTCGTTTTCCTCCCGGAGGCGGTCCCCCTCGTCGGCCAGAGCCTCCTGTACCATCTGGGCCAGCAGGGCGTCCTCATATTTCTCTTGGTTGTTCTGATCAGCCATAGGGAGATCCCTCCTGTTCCTGAATGATTTGCAGGGCCCGGCGGCGGACACGGGTGAGCTTCATGCGAATGCTCTCCTCCTTGCAGTTCAGCCGGGAGGCGAGTTGAGCGTCGGAATAGCCCAGGATATACTTACCCTCCAGCAGAAAACGGTCGGCAGGTGAGAGACTTTTCCACAGGGCGGCGATCTGTTCCTTGTGGCCGAGATGGCGGAAAGAATCTTCCGGGGCGGCGGGGGTATTGGCGTCTCCGATGGCTTCGTCGTCCAGGGACAGGGGTTGTCCCTTTTGCCCCCGCAATATGGTGATGGCGGTGTTTTTCACCGTGCTCACCAAGTAGGAGGGGAGGACCCGCTTATTCAGGGCGCGCACGGTTTTCGCGTTCTTTACCAGGGCGCACAGGCTGTCCTGGACCGCATCCTCCTGGTCGGCGGGGTTGGACAGGTAGTGTCCGGCAGTGGCGAACATGAGCCGGTGGTAGGTATCATAGAGCCAGACGATATATTCCGAATCGCTTGCGTCTTCCGGAAGGGCGGAAAAGAGGCCGAACACCAGATCAACTCCCTCTTGTGGATTTTCTCTCTATACGATAAGACGAAGAATGGGAGAATTTGCAACAGAAAACAGAAAAAATTTATCCCAGGG
>JAGBDQ010000236.1 GCA_017937415.1 Oscillospiraceae bacterium | reverse complement strand
TCGTTGAGCTTCTCATCCACAGCGCCGGCATAAATGTCCACATCAGGATGCTGCTTCTGAACTGTATCGATCCCCTGAGGTGCGGCCACCAGGACCATCAGTTTAATATTCTTGCAGCCCCGCTTCTTCATCTCGTCAATGGCTGCACAGGCGCTGCCGCCAGTGGCTAACATGGGATCCACGATCATAATGTCCCGCTCCGCCACATCCTTGGGCATTTTACAAAAATAGACGTGGGGCTCCAGTGTCTCTTCATCCCGGAACATTCCGATATGGCCCACACGGGCCGAGGGGACCATCCTCAACACGCCGTCCACTAAGCCCAGACCAGCCCGGAGAATGGGCACCACAGCGATCTTCTTTCCCGCAAGAGTGGGCTGCTGTGTCTTACAGATAGGGGTCTCGATCTCCTTGGTGGTCAGGGGCAGGTCACGGGTGGCCTCATAGGTGATGAGCATACCCACTTCCCCCACCAGATCCCGGAAATCCTTGACGCTGGTATTCTTGTCCCGCATGATGGTCAGCTTGTGAGCCACCAGGGGGTGATCCATAATATGGACCTTGGGATTGTTCTCGTACATAGCTGTCATTCCCCTTCCGTTACTTTCTTATTTTGTTCCTGCTGCCGTTCCAGCCGTTCCCGCTCCGCCTGAGACAGGCGGTGATACTCGGGCACCAGCTGGGCAGCAGTCACCAGGTTCCCCTGCCGGGCCATCTCCAGACCGCATCGCGCCACACCCCAAGCCGTCTGGAACCGTAGGTTGGGAGCGGGCAGCCGAACTTTCAGTCCGATGGCCGCAAACCGATTATAGCACATCAATGCTCCATCGCCAACTAAAATTTGCTCTTTTTCTTCCTTTTTCAGTTCTTCCTCCAGCTCCTCCAAGCCGATGGCACGATCGGGAGTCAGCCGGGTGATGTCAATACCGTCCGAATGAAAGCGGGCGTTGTAGACCTGGCTGCGGCGGGCATCCATCACGGGGCAAAGCTCTCCCCCCACGGACACCAGCCCCCAGGCCATGGCCTCCAAGGTGGAGACCTTGGCACAGGGCTTGTCCAAAGCCCATCCCAGGCCCTTGGCCGCCGATACGCCGATACGAAGGCCGGTAAAGGAACCCGGTCCCGCCGCCACGGCGATCACGTCAATGTCCTTCAAGGTCAAACCACAATTTTTCAACATCTCTTCTGTCATAGGCAAAAGAGTCACCGAATGAGTCAGTCCGCTGTTTTCATAAGACTGAGCGATCAGGAACTCATCCTCAGTCACGCAGGCCGAACAGGCCACCGCCGAGGATTCCAGCGCCAGTATTTTCACAGTCCTTCCTCCCCCGTTATGGTGATGATTCGGTCATACTCCCCATCGCCCCGGCTGATATTCACGGTGATGGCTCCCTCCAGGGCATCATGGACCCGCTCACTCCACTCTACAGCGCACACTCCGCCCCGGCGGAGATAATCCTCCCAGCCGATGTCAAAGAGCTCTTCCGAGGAGCTCAGGCGGTACATATCAAAATGGAACAGAGGCAAGCGGCCGCCCTCATATTCATTGACAATGGTAAAGGTGGGGCTGGTGACCCGTCCGGGGATCCCCAATCCCCGGGCAAGACCCCGGGTGAAGGCGGTCTTGCCTGCCCCCAGGTCCCCAGTGAAGGCGATCACGGTACCGGGAGACAGGGTATGGGCAAGCTTCTCGCCCACCTTTTCAGTCTCCATCTCACTGTAGGTATGGTATTTCATGGTCCCACCCCCAATTATAAGGAATTTCTAAAATTACCCCAGATAGTATAGCACAATCCCGCAAGAAATGATATACTAACTTCAGAGCTTTCCAAAAAAGGAGGTGTGACCATGTCCTGGTTCAAGGATTCCCTGCGGGATTTCTGGGAAAGAGGAGACAAGCTGCTACTCTGCCTGTGCCTTCTGGCCAGCGGCTACGGCCTTGTTCTGATCTACTCGGCCACCCGGTATCTTGTAAACAGCAGCGGCAACCGAAGCGTCATTGTCCAGACCGCCGGCATTTTACTGGGAACTGTGGTCTACTTTCTTATCTCCTCGGTGGATATTGACCTTTTTGTGGAAAAAAGCTGGAAGCTGCTGCTGGTCTTTAATCTTGGCTTTAATCTGTTGGTTCGGGTCCCCGGCCTGGGGGTGGCCCGGGGCGGAAACCTGAGCTGGATCCGGTTTCCCGGCCTGCCGATCGACATTCAGCCCGCCGAGGTCACCAAGCTCACTTTTGTGCTTCTCTTTGCCTTCCACTGTGCCAAACTCCAAAAACGAGACATCAGCCGTCCCACATCGATTCTCTTTCTGGTAGCCCATTTGGGACTGACCGCAGGGCTGATCGCATGGGCCACCAAAGATTTCGGTATGGTTTTGGTTTATCTGTTCCTTTTTGCGTTTATGTGCTGGATGGCGGGAGTCAAGCTTCGTTGGTTCCTGTTAGGCGGCATAGCAGGGGGCGGCGCTATCGCCTTCATTTGGCCAAAGATCAGTGATTCCTATTTGGGACAGCGGATCACGGTGGTCATTGACCATATCATGGGCAACCAGGAGACTCTATACGCCCAGACCCAGGGCCGGGGCTGGCAGCAGACCCGCTCCATTCTGGCCATCGGTTCCGGCGGACTCTTCGGTCAAGGGTATCTCCAGGGGATCCAGACCCAAAGCCCCTACGAGACCTCCCTCAACGCTCGATTCACCGACGAGATCTTCGCGGTCTGTGGGGAGGAGCTGGGATTCTTTGGCTGCCTCAGCATTATTCTCCTGTTGTGCGCCATCATCGCCCGGTGCGTCTGGGTAGCCCACCGGGCTCCCAGTCCTACCTCCTCCCTCATTGCTATGGGCTTCGCCGGTATGCTTCTGTTCCAAAGCCTCCTCAACATCGGCATGTGTCTCTACGTCCTGCCTATCGTAGGCCTCACCCTCCCCTTTTTCAGTTACGGCGGCAGCTCCATCATCACCATGTTCGCAGCTATGGGGGTAGTCTCCTCCATCAAGACCCGGTCTCTCCCCAGCTGGCTCAAAGACCGGTATCAGAAGTAAAAGAAAATTTTTCCGGCCAAAATCCGCCACATTTGAGAATAACCTCCCTGTCAGCGGTGAAACTACCAGCAGTTCCAATCTGGTGTTTACCCAACAAGGAGGTTTTTTCATGTCCAGCCAACTTTCCCGCCGCCTGACGGCCCTGTGCGCCGCCGGGATCCTATCCTTTTCCCTTTCCGCCCTTCCCGCCGCATCCGCCCTTTTTGGCGGCGGCAGCGAGGAAAAGCCCGCGTCCGTAGCCGCTTTCTCCAAAAACGGGCCGGTCACCGGTACCATCACCTTCTCCCCGAAGGACTTTCTGGTCACGGGGGACGCCCAGCTCTCCGCCATTCTCCTGACCTCCCTGCCTGACCCCACCGCCGGAGTTTTGACTATGGGCCAGCAGCCTATTCCAGAGGGCAGCGAGATCGCCATGAGCGCTATCAATGGTCTTACCTTTACACCCAATGTCCTGCCGGAGGTCACCTCCACCAATTTCACTTTCACCCCGATTTTTGAACAGGGGCTTATGGGGCAGGAAGTCACAGTAGGGCTTTTCCTTCTCCACAGCGACAATTCCGCCCCTGTAGCTGAAAATCTCTCCCTGTGCACCTATAAGAACGTGGAGGTCCAGGGCACCTTCGCCGGAGTGGATCCCGAAGGAGACTTGCTCACCTTCCAGATCATCACCCAGCCCGGCAAGGGTACAGTGACCCAGGCCGAAGACGGCTCTTCCGCCTTCACTTACACTCCCAACGAGAACAAAACCGGCAAGGACGCTTTCACTTATGTGGCGGTGGACGCGGTAGGCAACACCTCCTCCCCCGCCACAGTGAATATCCGCATTGAAAAGCAGAAAACCAAGGTGACCTACTCCGACATGACCGGCGTGGAGGGCCACCGGGAGGCCATCCGTCTGGCCGAGGAGGGCCTGCTTATCGGAGAGCAGGTGGACGGACAGTATTTCTTCCGTCCCCAGGAAGTCATCAGCCGGGCTCAGTTCACAGCACTGGCCATGGCCGTCTCGGGCACCGCCCCGCTGGATGGGGTCACCCTCACCGGGTTCTCTGATGACGACGCTATCGCTGTATGGGCCAAGCCCTATGTATCGGCCGCTCTCCGCTCGGGCATCGTTCAGGGGAGCACGACTCTGGACGGGCTGGTGGTCTTCCGCCCTGAGGAGCCCATCACCGCCGCCGAGGCCGCCGTGGTCCTCAACCGGGCCCTTCGGGTCACTGACGTGGCCAATGTGATGGCCGGCGGCGATACCCTCTGGTACGCTCAGGCTGTAGCAAATCTGGACAGCTGCGGCGCCATGCCTGCCTCGGCGGTCCCTCAGGAGCCTCTCACCCGGGCCCAGGCTGCCCTGATGATCGACCGTGCCCTGGACCTGATGGCAAACCGTAGCCAAAAAAGCTGGTTCCCTTGGTAATGGGCACTTCTTCCCCTCTCTTTCCCACGCCGGGCCCCACTTCTTCAACTTCTTTTCAAAACAGCAGGCCGCCCGAATGATACGGGCGGCCTCCTGTTTTCTGTGATTGCTTTTTCGGTTTACCAGCCCTTGGCCGTCTTCAAGCTCAGCTCCAGGCAGGTAAACGGGTCCCGGTCGCAAAGGTCCTGACCCAGGACCAGCCACTCCGTGCCGGCCTTTTGGGCCTTGTCCACCCAGTCCGGCAGGTCAAACAATCCCTCTCCCAAGGGGCAGACCTCCCGGTTTGTGAAGAAGAAATATGCCTCGTTCTCCCGGATCTTCTGGTCCTCCAAACGGAAGACCGGCATTCTCCCCTTCAACCGGTCAAAGACCTGTCCGGCCGTGACCCCGGCCCGGGTAAGGCAGAGCAGGTCCACTTCAAAGTGATAGTCCCCGGTCTCCTCCCCTGATAGGATATGCTCAAAGATCCACCGTCCATCGTTCAGGCGGATAAACTCGTGATCCCGCAGACTGTAAAGAGGCTTAAGTCCCTTGGCCCGGAAAGTCTCGCAGGTGATCTTAGCCTGGTTCATATAGTTGGCCATGGTAAAGGAGGAGGGTCCTCCGGGCAGACCGCCGAAGAAATAGCTGGCGGTGACTGTACCGATCCCCACGTTCTTGCAGTTCAGGGCTTCGGCCTCAGCCATCATGTCCTCCAGACCATAGACCGTCCTGGCAAAGGGGGAACGTATGGAGCAGACCTCCAGTTTCAACGCCTTCAGATGCTCCGCCAACGCCTGCCGGTCCACTCCCTTCAAAAGAGCGCTCTCCAGCTCCACCCCGTCAAAGCCCAAAGCCTTGATCTTCTCCAGGGTATGGAACAGGCTCTTCTGGTCTGTGCAGTAAGCCCGCACTGTATTGAGCTGTGCCGCGAATCTTGTCATGCCCGCTCCCCTCCTTCCAGTTCAGTCTCCTGGATCAGCCGTTTCAATTCTCCGAAGGCATCCCGCAGGGAATCAAAGGGATCCCGCTGGCAGCGGTCCTGCTCAATGGCAATGGTCTTGACCCCCGTCCGCTCTGCGGTGCGCAGCAAAGCGGGATAGTCAATGTTTCCCTCCCCGATGGTACCGGTCTCCCCGATGAAACGGCCCATGGGCATGAGCATCATGGTGAAGTCCTTGGCGTGCAGGACCTCCATCCGCCCCGCCACCTTCTCCATATATTTCTCGTGGGGAAGGCCGCCGTACTTGAACCAGAAAGTGTCCTGAATGAAGTGGAAACCCTCGGGGTCGGTGTCCTCCACCAGCATATCGTACATTCTGCGGCCCTGATGGACCACAAACTCAAAGGTATGGCTGTGGTAGGCAAAGGTCATCCCGTTTTTCTTCAGTTCCTCCACCACGGGGGCAATGTCGGCAATAAACCGGCGATAGCCCTCATAGCCGTCGTCCAGATAGACGTTCTCCAGATTGCCCAGGCCCACGCTGGTACAGCCCCAGGACTGGTGCTCCCTGATGACCTGGGGCAGGTCGTGGAAAATTCTCTGCATGGGCGTGTGGGAAACGCAGACCTTCATGTCGTACTCCTTCACCACGTTGGTGATGAAGTCCGCGGGGATGGTAGGTCCGACCCGGGAGAACTGCACTGTATCGCACCCCATATCCCGGACCCGGCGGATAGTATTCTCAAATCCGTCAGGCGTCTGGATATAGTCCCGCAGGGTGAATAGCTGGGTCGCTGGAACCAAATTCAGCATTGCCGCTTCCTCCTTCTTTCTGCAAGGTAGGGATCCCTGTCGGCCCCCGACTCTTGCGTTCTAATTTCTGTAATGTTTTTTGCTTTACATCTTATAACTTACTTATCATACCTCAGGCCAAAACCGGAACGGTAGTAATTTCCATCTTCGTCACAATAGGCATAACTCCCGCCCTTGACCTTGGCCAGAATGGCCGGGTCGATGTACCGGTCCTTGTCGTAACCGGGCACATCGTTGGGGGAAGCACAGATCTCCCGCAGCACCCCGTCCACCTCTTTTTCGGTGATCTTGATGACCTCCGGGGAGGATACCATGGTAAGGCTCATCTTCCCCGTGGGGTTGAAGTCGCCGGAAAGAACGTCCATCTGGGCCCCCAGGGCGTTGGCCATGGCCACCGGGCTGACGGTGTACTGGAAAGTGAGGGCGTCCACATAGGGCTCCAGCTTGTCCAGGATCCAAGGGTTGCACACCACGCAGGTGGCAACGACCTTGCCGCCGTGCCCGTGGACGGTCTTGGCCAGCGCCGGGATCTGATCTACCCCCCGCAGGGTGTAGATGGGGATCCGATTGCCGGTCTTCCTCTGGCTCTTATTGACCTCCCGCTCCTCGTGCATCATGCCGTCCACCAGCTCCAGGACGGGCATAGACCGTTGAACGAACACGATGTTGTTCTGCTTGGGCCAGACATGCAGATAGGCATAATCGCATTCCTCTGGGGTCGCAACAATCTCATAGCCCTTGGCCTTGAGAAGTGCCTCCAGCTGAGTGCGCAGCTTCTCGTTGTTGTCCCCGCCGGCCACACCGGCACCCATGGACTGCGCGATGGCTGCCCCCGCATCATCACCGGAGAACACAGCCACATAGACCTTCTTGCCCTTTGCCATAGGCAGCACCTTGCCGTGGTTCTTGGCCAGAACGACCTCTTTCTGGCAAGCCTTATAGGCGGCTTTCTGCGCGCCCTGCAGGTTTTCCGCCCGGACGCGGTCGGCCTCGTCCGGGTCCAGATAGGGATTGTCTACCCGTTTGGTCTCGAAGAGGCTCAACAGGCGGCGGTAGTTGGCCCGGTCCAGGTCGGCCTTGGGCAGGAAGCCCTCTTCCACCGCCTTGACGATATTCTCCACGTCTGAGTTACCGCCAATGACGTCGGTACCCGCCGAGATGGCTTTCCCATACCGCTGAGGCACCGTCAGATGCTCCACGCCGTAGATCTGGACATTGATGATGCCCGAATCCGAGTTCACATAGCCGTCGAAGCCCATTCGGTCCCGGGCCAGGTCGGTGATGAGCTCCTTGGAATAAGCCGAGGAGACCTGCTCGGCGGAGGTCTGCTTGCCTCTGTAGAACTGGGCTTTGCTCCGGTCGTCGATGGCCATGCGGGAGTAGTCGGGCATGATGGCCGAGGCCTTCATGTCAAAGGCCGCCTGGAAAGGAGGCAGATGGTACTTTTCCATAGAACCCTCGGTAGGGTAAAGCCGCCACTGGCCGATGGGCATATGGGGCTCAAAGCCGTTCTCGGCGGGGCCGTCCCCAGGGAAGTGCTTCACCGTAAGGACCACGGAGCCCTCATTAAGGCCCTTCTCCCCGTTCTGATAGCCCCGGACCAGCTCCTTGATGATGCCTACAGTGATCTCAGGCCGCTCGCCGTAAGTACCGCTGTTTCTGGGCCAGCGGGGATCGGTGGAAACATCCACCTGGGGACCATACATAATGTTCTGGCCCGCCGCCTTCATCATCTTCCGGTCGGTATCGGCCATCTGGAAAACCAGGTCAAAATTGCCGTCCCCCATGACGGCGGCGCCAATGCCCAAAAAGTCGGGGTAGCCGATATTGATGGGGTTGGTGTGGAGCGAATAAGGAATGGCTACGCCCCCTTTACAGGCCTCAAACTCCAGCATCTGGGTAGCTACGTTATGGTAGAGGGCACTGACCCCGGCCTCGGCCCGCATATCCCCCCGGTACACACCGCCGGCGATCTTCCGCTCCATCACGTCGGAGGAATCCACCCGCATAGAGACTCCGGGCAGGATGGATTTGGGCTCAGGCTCGGCAGGATCGAAGGGCTTGAAAATCTTGTCGGGCAGGATGTTCCCCTTCCCGTCCCTGGCCCCCTCACGAGTCATGGAGACAGGGGTGTTCCACAGGGTATTCAGGACCAGACCGGCCTGCTGCCAGATGTTCAGGTGGGCCACCATGTCCCTGGCCCGGGTCTCATTGTCCAGCCGCCAGTCCTTATAAGGGGACAAAACGCCCGAGTTATCCATATCCTTGAAGAACAGGCCGTCCTTCACGATGACGCCGCAGGTGGTGACGCCGATGGTGGGGCCGCCGTTGGGGTTATGAAACAGCACGGGTTCCAGGTAAAGATCGTTGATCTTGTCCCCCTCCTCCAACACGTATGGAGCAGGTATGTAGCCGTTCTTCATCCCTTCCGGAATATTGACTGGATTGTATTTCATGTGCATCACCTTTCCGTTTCGATACAGAATTCTCCAGCGGAGTGTCTATATTATACAGCATTTCCAGAAGTGCTAGCAAGCTATTTTGTAGAAAAAGTCAATTTTGCAGGACCGGTTTTGCAAGGCAGCCATAGCGATGGAATTTTTTTAATTCCCAGAGAAAAAAGGCTTGCATTTTCCATCCTGCTGTGCTAAAATAATCAAGCTGTCAATGAAGCGTCCTATATGCGGCTGTAGCTCAGCTGGATAGAGTGACTGGCTACGAACCAGTAGGTCGGGGGTTCGAGTCCCTCCAGCCGTACCAAGCCCTCTTTCGAGGAGGGCTTGATTTTTAGTCCGTTTCTTTTACAGTGTAAAGTGTAACCCGATAAAGATGTATATTTCGAAACAAAGGAGAGAATGTTATGAAAATGAAAAAGAACGCGCTCGTCCTGCTTTTGGTCTCCGCCCTGTCCCTCAGCCTTACCGCCTGCGGCGATGGCGGCAAAAAGGATCCCTCCGGTGAAAAGGTTTATAAGGTCGGTATCTCCCAGTACGTGACCCATCCTGCTTTGGACGCCGCCACCGAGGGCTTTATCGACGCCATGAATGATATATTCGGGGAGGACGGATGGACTTACGATCTGCAAAATGCCGCCGAGGACACCGCCCTCTGCTCTACCATCGCTGACGCCTTTGTGTCCGACGGGGTGGATCTGATCATGGCCAACGCCACTCCTGCCCTTCAGGCCGCCGCGGCCGCCACGGGCGACATTCCCATTCTGGGTACCTCGGTCACGGAATACGGTGTGGCCTTCGGCATCTCCGACTTTTCGGGTACCCTGGGCACCAATGTCTCCGGCACCTCCGACCTGGCTCCTCTGGACCAGCAGGCGGCCATGATCAAGGAGTGGTGCCCCGACGCCAAGAATATCGGTCTGCTGTATTGCTCCAACGAGGATAACAGCCAGTATCAGGTGGATACGGTTCAGGGCTATCTGGAAGGCATGGGCTACACCTGCAAGCAGTATGCCTTCTCCGACTCCAACGACATTGCCGCCGTATGCCAGGCCGCCGTGGCTGACAGCGACGTCCTCTATATCCCCACTGACAACGCCGCCGCCTCCAACACAGGCATTATCAACAACATCTGCCAGGGAGTCATCCCCGTGTTCTGCGGCGAGGAGGGCATCTGCAAGGGCTGCGGGATCGCCACCCTCTCCATCAGCTACTACGACATCGGCTACAAGACCGGCGAGATGGCCGCCCAGATCCTGAAGGGCGAGGCCAAGGTGTCCGAGATGGCCATTCAGTATGCCCCTGAATTTGTGAAAAAGTACAATCCCCCTCTGTGTCAGGAACTGGACATTGTGGCCCCTGAGGGCTATCAGGTCATCGAGTGAGCCTCAGCCGTCCCATCAAACAGCGGAAAAGGCGGTTCCCTTTTCCGCTGTTTTCTGCTAAAATAGACGGCAAGACAAACCAGCTTTCATAAAAGGAGGAGCTTTTATGCTCAGCTTTATCAACGCCCTGCCGGGGGCGGCCTCCCAAGGTCTGATCTGGGGGATCATGGCCATTGGCGTCTATATCACCTACAAGATCCTGGACGTGGCCGATCTGACGGTGGACGGATCCTTCTGCACCGGAGGCGCAACCTTTGTCATGCTCTTCGGCGCGGGAGTCAACCTTTGGGTGGCCCTTCTGTGCGCTTTCGCGGCCGGCGTGGCCGCTGGACTGTGCACCGGCCTTCTTCACACTCTCTGCGGGATCCCGGCTATTCTCTCGGGGATCCTCACCCAACTCGCCCTGTGGTCGGTGAACCTGGCCATTATGGGGATGAAGGCCAATGTGGCCATTAACATCATGGACAAGGCCAATCTGGAGCGGCTCCTTATCTCCTCCCGGTTTTTGCGGGGCTATCCGCTCTGGCGGCATCCCATCCTGGCGGTAGGGATCTTTACGGCGGCCATTATCGCTGTGCTCTACTGGTTCTTCGGCACTGAGCGGGGCGCCTCCCTTCGGGCCACCGGCGCCAACCAGAGCATGGCCCGGGCTCAGGGCATCAACACCAATGTGAATGTGGTGCTGGGACTGATGCTCTCCAACGGCCTTGTGGCTCTTTCGGGGGCTCTTCTCAGTCAGTACCAGTCCTTCGCCGACTCCAGCATGGGCAAGGGTGCCATTGTCATCGGCCTGGCCGCCGTCATCATCGGAGAAGTCATCTTCGGTAAGCTCTTTACCAACTTTGCCCTGAAACTGTTGGCGGTCTCCCTGGGCGCTATCATCTACTACGCCGTCATCCAGGCCGTAGTGAGCCTGAGCAACATCAACACCAACTACCTGAAGCTGATCTCGGCCTGCATCGTGGCCATCTTCCTTGCCGTCCCCTACTGGAAGGGAAAATACGCCGCTACCTCCCGGAAGGAGGAAAAGACCCATGCTTAACGTAATCAACATCTCCAAAACCTTTAATCCCGGCACAGTCAACGAGAAAACGGCCCTGAACGGGGTCTCCCTCCATCTGAATGACGGAGACTTTGTCACGGTCATCGGCGGAAACGGCGCGGGCAAGTCCACCCTGTTGAATGCCGTCGCGGGTACCTGGCCGGTGGATCAGGGCTCCATCTCCATCGGCGGTGTGGACGTGACCAAGCTCCCCGAACATAAGCGTGCCAAATATATCGGCCGGGTATTTCAGGATCCCATGATGGGCACCGCCGCCACCATGCAGATCGAGGAAAATCTGGCTCTGGCCGCCCGCCGTGGAGATCGGCGGACCCTCCGGCCCGGCATCACCCGGGATGAGCGGGAGCAGTACCGTGAACTGCTGAAGATCCTGGACCTGGGCCTGGAGGACCGGCTCACCTCCAAGGTCGGCCTTCTGTCCGGCGGACAACGGCAGGCCCTGACTCTGCTCATGGCCACCCTCCGCAAGCCCCAGCTCCTTCTGCTGGACGAACACACCGCCGCCCTGGATCCCAAGACGGCTGCCAAGGTGCTGGAGGCCACCGAACGCATCGTTACCAAGGATCATCTGACCACCCTGATGATCACTCACAACATGAAAGACGCCATCGTCCACGGCAATCGGCTCATTATGATGTATGAAGGACGGATCGCTCTGGATATTGCCGGAGAGGACAAAAAAAGGCTCACCGTGGAGCAACTGCTTGCCAAGTTTGGACAGGCCACCGGCTCAGACGAGGCCGACGACAAGCTGCTGCTCTCCTGAAGCAAGATATACCTATAAACAGCACCCCGCCTATTTACAGTGTGCTTTTCTGTAAATAGGCGGGGTGCTGTTTTACCACAACTCCGTATTTTCCTACGCTTGTTTCGCCTTGTACTCCTCGCCCCAGTTCCACATGGCGTCCAGGATAGGCTTGAGGCTGCAGCCCAGCTCGGTCAGGGTGTACTCCACCCGGGGCAGCACCTCGGGGTAGACCGTCCGGGTAAGCAGGCCGCTCTGCTCCATCTCCCGAAGCTGGGCGGTGAGCACTTTCTGGGACACCTCCCTCAGGAGTATAGCCTGTAAGCCAGAAGCAAGTACCGATCTTTGGAACGGGAGTCCCATCGCCGGACGGTCACAAAATCATGCTTTTGGGGATCAAAAGTTCTCCTCCCCCATGTCAAAGGGAGGCAGATCACGGGGTTGGGGAATGGCATCCCCCTCATAGTCCAGTTCTTCCGGCACAGGTTCGGCATACTCGGCGTCAGGCGAGACATCCACCATACCCTGTTTGTACTGCATCTCCTGCCACTGCGCCTTGGTAATAAGCACCTGCCTGGGCTTGGAGCCCTCAAACGGACCTACCACACCCTTCTCCTCCATCTGGTCCACCAGTCGGGCGGCCCGGGAATAGCCCAGCTTCAAACGCCGCTGGAGCATGGACACCGAAGCCTGGCCAGTCTCCACCAC
>JAGBDQ010000235.1 GCA_017937415.1 Oscillospiraceae bacterium | reverse complement strand
TCCACCGCCGCCACCTACGGCGAGCCTGAGAAGCAGCCCATCGAGGAATCTGACCGCACCGACCCCACCAACCCCTACGGCGGCAGCAAGCTGGCCATCGAGGGCCTTCTCAAATGGTGCGACGGGGCCTACGGCATCAAGTACGCCGCCCTGCGCTACTTCAACGCTGCCGGCTCCAACCCCGATGCGGGCATCGGGGAGGACCATTCTCCCGAGACCCACCTGATCCCCAATGTCCTGGCCGCAGCCCTGGGCAAGAAGTCCCTGGAGCTCTTCGGGGACGACTACCCCACCCCCGACGGCACCTGCGTCCGGGACTATATCCATGTCCGGGACCTGGTGGAGGCCCACCTGCTCGCCCTGGAGTACCTGGACAAAGGGGGGGAGAGCGGCCCCTTCAACCTGGGCAGCGGGGACGGCTACAGCGTGAAGGAGATCGTGGAGACCGCCCGGAAGGTCACGGGCAAGCCCATTCCCGCCGCCATGAAGCCCCGCCGTCCGGGAGATCCCCCCACCCTCATCGCCTCCAACAAAAAGGCCCGTGAGGTCCTGGGCTGGACCCCAAAGCGTGGTTTGGAGGAGATCATCGCCGATGCCTGGACCTGGCACCTGAACCACCCCGAGGGCTACGGGGACCGGAAATAAAGGAATATATAAAAACAGAGGGTATTTCTCACATCGAGAAATACCCTCTGTTTTTATGTTTGTGGATTTACAGAAATTCAAACTCCACCGTCTCCACACTCCGCTCCATCTGTGGCCCCAGCAGCCCCACGCCGTCCACCGTCATCTCCCCAAGCTGGTTGTCGTAGGGGTCGTGGCGGTAGCAGGGGTCGGGAGGTGTGAGAGGAGCCTGAAAAACAGAGTTGGCCACCATGCGCTGAGGGTCCAGGTTGCCGAAGTAGTGGGCCCGCCGCTCTTTCTCTCCGTTCCGCCGGGCTCCCGAGCCGAAGGAGGGGTCGGCGTAGAGCCAGCCGTGGGGGGCAATGTAGAACATACACCAGTCGTGACAGCCCGCGCTGTCCGGCTGGACCGACAGGCCGCTCTGCCACCGGGCGGGGATGCCGGCGATCCGGCAAAGGGTGATAAAGAGAAGGGCCATCACCCCGCAGTCCCCCCGGCCCGACAGGGCGCAGTGCTCGGCGATGCTGGCGTCCAGCAGGGCGTAGGAGGGCTGGAACCGGTAGTCGATATGTCCGGTGACATACTGGTAGATGGCGTGAGCCTTCTCCAGGGCGGTTTTGCAGTCTTTGGTGATCTCCTGGCAGAGCGCCCGGAGATAGGGGGTAAAGGCAATGTGGGGCAGCTCCTCCCCGGTGTCGAAGTCAGGCTGGACCGGGTCGCAGGGGAGGGCCGGGGCGTCCACATAGTTTGCCCGGTGGGTGTAGCGGTAGACCACCTCAAAGCTGTCCCGGTCACAGCTCTCCCAGTAAATAGTCCGGGCAGGGGAATCCGCGGGCGCGAGCACATACCCCGGTGTGGCCGAGAGGATCTCCATCTCCGATTGCTGGGGGCACTCCGCCGGGAAGGGCAGCCAGGCCCGGACCTTCTTGCCCGTTGCCGGGACCTTGGACCGGATGGTATGCTTGATGGTGATGGCGGCGGTGAGGGAGCCCTCGTCTTTCATCCGGGCCAGCATTTTATCCCTCCGGGCGTGGTCCTGGGCCGTCTGCTTCAGGCCGGGGGCCTCGGTGGGATAGTTCCGCAGAGCGGCCACAAAGCTGCCGATGTACCGCTCCTCCCCGTTCACATACCGCCAGTCGATGCGTCCGCCGTCCACCAGAGCGTCAAACTGTTCCTCGGTGCAGTCAGTCCATTCCTCCCGAAGCAGGGCAAGGGCCTGGGCCTTGGTGTAGGGGTAGTTGTCCTCCAGCCGACCCAGCCGGTCTTCCTCACACCGGAGCCGGGCGGCCAGCTCAGGGGCACAGCCCCGGTCCAGGTAGCTCTGAATGAGCCCCCGGGCCCGGTCAATGTCCCCCGCCGCCACCCGTCGGGCCACATCGGCAGGCAGGGGAAGGTGGAGAAAAGAATAGTCTTTATTTTCGTTCATAGGAAGAGCCTCCTTTTGAAAGTCGTTTCCCCATCCCATCGCACAGCTTCCGCAGCCCCCAGGCCAGAGCCACGGCCAGCAGTACAGCCAGACCGTTAAGCTCCACACTTCCCAGATGATTGGGGAACACCACCCGACCCAGGAAGCCCAAAAGCCGCTCATGGACGAGGTAAATTTCCAGGGTAATGCCCCCCAGAAAGCCCAGCAGCCGTCGGAGCCAATTCCCTTTGGGCAGCCAGGACAGCAGCACCGCCGCTCCCAGGGCGAGGAAAAAGCTGAGGGGAAGCTGCGGCAGCAGCCGCAGATACCAGGGCTGGGTCACAAGCCAGACCGCCAGGGAGACCCCCGCCCCCAGGACGCAGACCAGAAGGGTGGGGAGGGTCCTGAGGGGCCGCCCCTCCTTCACCAGGGGGGCCAGAAAACACCCCGCCAGAAACACGGGCGCCCGGAGCAGCAGCCCGTAGATCCGGAAGAAGAGAAAGGGGTCCAACAGAAAAATGAGG
>JAGBDQ010000234.1 GCA_017937415.1 Oscillospiraceae bacterium | reverse complement strand
CTGGTCTACCGCCTCCTTCCCAAGGAGATGGCCTCCGACGTGTTCGCCAACCTGGAGCCCGAGGCCCAGGGGGCCATTATCGCCTCCATCACCGACAAGGAGATCGCCGAGCTGGTGGACGACCTCTACTTGGACGACGCGGTGGATATGCTGGAGGAGCTGCCTGCCAGCGTGGTCAAGCGGGTGCTGAAGACTGCCAAGCCTGACACCCGGAAGCTCATCAACCAGTTTTTGAACTACCCGGAAAACTCGGTGGGCTCCATTATGACCGCCGAGTTCGTGGACCTGAAAAAGGATATGACGGTGAAGGAGGCCATTGCCGCCGTCCGCGCCCACAGTGAGGAGAGCGAAGCCATCTACACCTGCTACGTCACCGATGCCCGGAGGGTGCTGGAGGGGGCGATCACCCTCCGGGAGCTGCTGGTGGCCCGGGACGACCAAAAGGTGGAGGAGCTGATGTCCACCGACATCGTGGCCGCTACCACCACCGAGGACCAGGAGGAAGCGGTGGGTCGGATCATGAAGTACGACTTCATCTCCCTGCCCGTGGTGGACCAGGAGGGCCGTCTGGTGGGCGTGGTCACGGTAGACGACATCATGGACGTCATGGAGGAGGAGGCCACCGAGGACATCGAGAAGATGGCGGCCATCACCCCCACCGACAAGCCCTATCTGAAAATGACCACCCTTGAAATTTGGAAATCCCGTATTCCCTGGCTCATGCTGCTGATGATCTCGGCCACTTTTACCGGTATGATCATCGCCTCTTTTGAGTCGGCCCTGGCCAAGTGGGTGGCCCTCACCGCCTTCATCCCCATGCTCATGGATACGGGCGGAAACACCGGCTCCCAGGCCTCGGTCACCGTGATCCGTGCCCTCTCCATCGGGGATCTGGAGTTCTCCGATGTGTTTCGGGTGCTGTGGAAGGAGTTCCGGGTATCCATCCTCTGTGCCCTCTCTCTGGGGGCGGTGAGCTTTGTGAAGATCCTTTTGGTGGATATGATGCTCATGGGGAATCCCGGTATCACCCTTCCCATCGCCCTGGTGGTCTGCCTCACCCTGGCCCTCACGGTGGTGTGCGCCAAGCTGGTGGGCTGCTCTCTCCCCATGCTGGCCAAGAAGCTGGGCTTCGACCCGGCGGTGATGGCCTCCCCCTTCATCACCACCATCGTGGACGCCCTGTCCCTGCTCATCTACTTCCAGTTCGCCAATCTCCTGCTGGGGCTGTGACCGAAGAACAAAAACACCGTCTTTCCCTTTCGGGAGAAAGACGGTGTTTTAGGTTTCGGGGTTCGGTTCCGTGGTGATCTGTATGGTGTCCCGCTTGGAGGAGTAGCTGATACCGTAGCCCAGCTTCCCGGTGACCTCCCGGAGGGGGACGCAGACTTCTCCGCCCAGAAGGAAGGTGCGGCTGAATTCCTCTCCGGTCCATGCGCTCGCCTGGGGAAAATATCCCTGAACGAAGGGGAGGCTCACAAAGGTGAGCTCACCGCCGCAGGCGTGGTAGCAGGGGAAATCTACTGCCTCTCCGTCAATAAGAACATCGGGGTTCCAGGTGAGAAAGTTGCCGGTGGTAAAGCTCTGGGGCCGCTGAGACACGGTCTGGAACCGGGGGGAGGCCTCCTTATCGGCATAGATCTCCCGGCGGAGCTCCACCTGCTGGAGAAAGGCGGGCAGCGCCTCCCCCTCCAGGTCGGCCTGGGCCATCTTGCTGACCCGGAAAGCGTCAGGGGAGACCAGCAGGGCCAGGACCAGCACAGGGAACAAAGCGGCCAATGGGCGGGGCATGGGATCTCCCCGAAATGCTCTGGCCAGCCTTGGGAACCGCCGGGAGAGCCATCCGGCGGTATAGAGCGCCGAGGCGAACATCAGAAACACATAAGCCAGCCACAGGAGATTCCGGATCCGCATGGGGCTGACGCCGCTCTCCCCGGTGGCATAAAGGGGGGGCGTATAGAGGGCCGCGTATAAGCAAAAGCAGCCTCCGATGACCACAGGCGGAAAGGGAAAGGCGTAGCTTTTTTCGGGCAGCGATCGAATCACAAGAAGCGCGGCAAATACAAGGGCGATCACCATACCCTCTGTGGTCCAGTCTGTTATGTCCGACCAGGCGTGAGCAAAGGAAGCCATGATGGCCTCTGCCGGGGACATGGCGGCAAAGAGAGCCTGCCGGACGGAATTGCCCGGGGCGGCCACGTTGATGAACAGGCCCCCAAGGGCGCAAAGGCTGACCAGCGCGCTTGCCTTGGCGGCCTGCTTCCGCTTCCGCCAGAGAGGGTAAAAGGTCAGCAGCACTGAAATGACGGCGTACACCAAGGCGGTGCAGTAATTGCCTCCCGCCACCCAGAAAGCGGCAAGACAGGCCAGAAATAGCAAGGCCCGCTGCCGGGCCCGGGAGCGTTCCCGCTCCTGAAGGAGGCGGAGCTGGAGCACTGTAGCTATCACGCCGAAGCCCCAAAAAGCTACATAGTGGGAAGCTCCGTTCCACCAGAAGATCCCGTTGCCGGGGGAGGGGAGCCCCTGAAGGCTCAGGAAAGCCACAAGCGCCGCCAGAGTGAGCCGTGTCCACCGGGGAAGCGACTTCACCTGCCACAGGGCCAGGAAGGGGGGGAGAAGGATGGCCAGGAGCATCACATAGCAGGTCCACACATAGGCTCCGTCGGAAAAGACTCCCGGATGAAGGGAGAAGAGAATGACCGAGGAGTAGGTGCCCTGCCAGTAAACATAGGTATAACGGATGCTTTCCCAGAGGGCGGCAAGTATGCTCTGCCCCCGTTCCAGTGCCAGGTGGACCGGAACGCCGTAGCCGAAGTCGTCGGCCAGGGGAACGGCGTAAGGGGCCAGGCGGAGCAGAGGGATCAGGGACAGGGCCAGCAACACCAGAGCGGCGGTGGCCGCCGCCCTGCCGGAGCGACGGGGCATAGCGCCACCTCCTCGGTAGGGATTTTTTCAAATAGCCTGGCACGGCAAAGAGATTTTTATGCCGGAAGCATAAAAGAGGAGGCGCTTCGGTTCCCCGAAGCGCCTCCTGAATTGGTTGGGGAAGGATCGATTACTTCAGCTCCACCTTGGCGCCGGCTTCCTCGATCTTCTTCTTCAGCTCCTCGGCCTCGTCCTTGGAGACACCCTCCTTGACGGCCTTGGGGGCAGCCTCGACCAGAGCCTTGGCCTCGCCCAGACCCAGGCCGGTGATCTCGCGGACCACCTTGATGACCTTGATCTTCTCGGCGCCGATCTCGGCCAGGACCACGTCAAACTCGGTCTTCTCCTCAGCGGCGGGGGCAGCAGCGCCACCGGCGGCGGGAGCAGCCATAGCGGCGGCGGAAACGCCGAACTCCTCCTCCAGGGCCTTGACGAGCTCATTGAGCTCCAGAACGGTCAGGGACTTGACCTCTTCGATCATAGCAGTGATCTTCTCGCTAGCCATAATTGTTTACCTCCTAAAATTTTATTGTTTTGTGTTTGATTACTCCTCGGTGGGAGCGGCCTCGGCGGCGGGAGCCTCCTCAGCAGGTGCTGCCTCAGCAGCGGGGGCCTCGGCGGCAGGAGCCTCCTCGGCAGCGGGAGCGGTCTCCTCGGCCTTCTCGGCGGGGACGCCGCCCTTCTCGGCGATGGCCTTGATGACGATGGCCAGGCTGGT
>JAGBDQ010000233.1 GCA_017937415.1 Oscillospiraceae bacterium | reverse complement strand
AGCGTCGGCAAGGCTTTATACTTGTCAGCAAAAGCACCAAGATAACTTAGTACCTTGACCAGTTTGTCCCGCAGAAGGAGAAGCCCCTCCCTCATAAGGATCACATCCGTATTGTCGCCCACATAACAACTGGTGGCACCCAAGTGAATGATGGGCATAGCCTTTGGGCACTGCTCTCCATAAGCGTGAATATGGGCCATCACATCATGGCGGAGGGTCTTCTCCCACCGCCGGGCGGCCTCATAATCCACCTCATTCACATGGGCCTCCAACTCATCCACCTGCTCCTGGGTCACAGGCAGACCCAGCTCCATCTCCCCCCGGGCCAGGGCGACCCACAGCTTATGCCAAGTGGTAAACTTCTTATCCTGCGAAAAGAGATACAGCATCTCCGGACTGGCGTACCGGGAGGATAAGGGCGACTCATAAACATTGGTCGGCATTGTCAGGCAACTCCTCTTTCAAAATCTGGATCATATTTGTGTTTACTGTGCCAGGAACCGCTCCAACCGGTCCATTCCCTCTTTGATATTTTCCATGGAGGCGGCATAGGTCCAGCGAACATAACCGGGAGCGCAGAAGCCTTCGCCCGGGATCAGCGCCACTTTTCCTTGGGTCAAAAGCGCTTTGGCAAAATCCTCTCCGCTTTTGATCCTGCTTCCGCCAATGGTGGTCCCCAGAAGCTTTTTGATGTTCATCATTACATAGAAAGCGCCTTCAGGTTTGATGCAGCTGACCTTATCTATGGCATTGATCCGGGAGACCATATAATCTCTCCGGGCCTGAAAGGCCTCCCGCATGGTGCCTACTAAGTCCTGAGATGCCGTCAGGCCCTCCAAAGCCGCCTTCTGCGAGATCGCGCAGGGCGAGCCGGTGGACTGGCTGACATAGTTGGACATGACTTTAGCGATCTCCTTCGTTGTCAGTCCGTAGCCGATCCGCCAGCCGGTCATGGCATAGGCCTTGGAAACCCCATTCACCAAAATCAGCCGTTCCCGGACCTGAGGTCCCAGAACCGCCATACTGGTATAGGGCTTGCCGTCATAGACCAGACAGTTATAGATCTCATCCGAGATAATATAAAGGTCATGCTTGACACAAATGTCCGCCAGGGCCTGCAGCTCAGATTCATCATACACAGCACCGGTTGGATTGCCCGGAGAATTGAAAATGACCGCCTTGGTTTTCGGTGTAATGACTGCCTCAAACTCTGCCGGGACCGGCTTAAATCCGTTTTCCTCCAAAGTGGGAACATTGACCGGAACTCCGCCGACCATGCGGACCATCTCAAAATAGCTCACATAGCCCGGAGTAAAGATCACGATCTCATCCCCGGGATTTGTAATGGCCCGCAGTGCCAGATACAGCACATGTTTGGCTCCGCTGGAAACCACTACCTGCTCGGGCGCATAACAGACTTTATCCCCCAGATCAGCATGTACCCTGTCGCAGATCGCCTGCTTCAAAGGCAGAATACCCGCGGCAGGAGTATAGCGGGTAAAATTCTCCTCGATCGCCTGAACAGCGGCCTTTTTAATGTGGTCAGGCGTATTGAAGTCAGGTTCACCGGCCGCAAAGCCGATGACGTCCTCCCCGTCTGCCCTCATTTGCTTAAACATCGCATCGATCGCCATTGTCGGCGAGGCCTGCACACTTTTCGCAATGGCAGAAAGTTCTTTCATGGCGCAGCCTCCTTTTAATGAAGATAATTTTGTCGCAAACTATACACCTGTTTCCTTCCGGGTAAGCACATGCCATACCACCCGGTCCCGAAAACCACAGGACACATATAAAAGCTCAGGCTTGCTCCGATTGTTGATCCGCCCGGATACAGTAGCAAAGCCGGCCTTTCCCTCCATACGGCTCAGCAACTCACAGACAATATATCTGCCAAGCCCCCTTCTCCGATAGGTCGAGGACACTTGGATCCATTCCAGTATTCCCTCCCCTATCTCCGGGTCCAGCCCAGCGATCCCAGTGGCCGCAAATTCTCCGGAATAGGTATCCTCCAAAGCGATCCACAATGCCGGATCATAGGTAAAATGTTCTTTCAGCCGTTCAAGCTCCTGAACTGTGACACCTTCCCTGTCATAGCATATCGAAATATGCTTGGCAAAATCTGCTGGAGTAGCCTCCACCAAGCGAAAACCAAGCGGAACCACTTCACTTTTTAACTCCAAAAGATCGTGTCGAAACTTGAAATAAGGATCATCACAATAATTTTCCAGCATTTCCTCGTCAAAGTCGTCCTCCCGCAGTATCCGCATTGATTCCGGGATCTTGACTACACGGCTTTTCCAATATGGCAGGGACGAAGTTCTACAGGGATCTTTCAGGTAAGCATCCTTTATTCCCATTCGATCGTTCCGGTGGGCTTCGGTGTCAGGTCATACAGCACCCGGTTGACACCCTTGACCTCAGTGACGATCCGCTGTGTGATCTTGTGAAGCAGCGGGTAAGGGATCTCCTCCACCGTAGCGCTCATGGCGTCCCGGGTATTGACCGCACGGATAATGACAGGCCAGTCCCAAGAGCGCAGTCCTTCCTTCACACCGGTGGACTTATAATCGGGCACAATGGTGAAATACTGCCACACCTTGCCCTCCAGCCCTGCGGCGGCAAACTCTTCCCTAAGAATGGCATCAGATTCACGCACCGCCTCCAGCCGATCCCGGGTAATGGCGCCGGTGCAGCGCACTCCTAAGCCGGGACCGGGGAAGGGCTGACGGAATACCATATTGTCAGGCAGACCCAGGGCTTTGCCAACCACACGGACCTCATCTTTATAGAGGAGCTTCACCGGCTCCACCAGCTCAAAATTCAAGCCCTCGGGCAAGCCGCCCACATTGTGGTGAGCCTTGACACCCTTCTCAGACTCGATGATGTCAGGATAGATGGTCCCCTGTGCCAGGAAATGGATCCCATCCTGCTTGGCGGCCTCCTCAGCAAATACCTCGATAAACTCCTTGCCGATGATTTTCCGCTTGGTCTCGGGATCATCCACCCCGGCCAGTTTGTCCAGGAACCGCTCCACCGCATCCACATAAACAAGATTGGCATCCATCTCGTCCCGGAACACTTTAACGACCTGCTCAGGTTCTCCTTTCCGGAGGAGACCGTGATTCACATGAACACAGACAAGCTGTTTGCCCACTGCCTTAATAAGGAGAGCGGCCACCACGGAGGAGTCCACACCGCCCGACAGGGCCAGAAGGACTTTTTTATCTCCGATCTGTTTTCTCAGTGCTTCGACCTGCACCTCAATAAAGGCATCCGCCAAGCTCCTGGTGGTGATCCGCTCCATTGTCTCGGGCCGCTTATTTTCTGACATATATATTGACCTCCATTCAATGTTTTCTCTTCTGGCAATTTCATCCAAAATTTTATCACAAACACGGTGAAAGCGCAACTGTTACCACGGCAGCATATCTCCTTATTCCCACTCGATGGTTGCCGGTGGTTTGGATGTAATATCATATACGATGCGGTTGATATGAGGCACTTCGTTGACGATTCGCACACTGACACGGTCCAACACCTCGTAGGGGATCCGCGTCCAGTCAGCGGTCATAAAATCGGTGGTGGTCACGCTGCGGAGCGCCAAGGTGTAATCATAGGTCCGTCCATCTCCCATAACTCCCACCGACTGTACATTGGTCAGCACTGCGAAATATTGGTTCATGGTTCCTTCCAGGTTTGCCTTTGCGATCTCATCCCGGAAGATATGATCGGCCAGACGCAGGGTATCCAATTTCTCTTTGGTGACTTCTCCGATCACCCGAATGGCAAGGCCAGGCCCCGGAAAAGGCTGACGCATGACCAAGTATTCCGGCAGTCCCAGCTCCCGGCCAAGCTGTCGAACCTCGTCCTTAAACAGCATTCTCAGCGGCTCAATGATCTCTTTAAAATCCACGTAGTCGGGCAGTCCGCCCACATTGTGATGGCTTTTGATCACCGCGGCATCCCCGGCACCCGACTCGATCACATCGGGATATATGGTCCCCTGACACAGATAGTCCACCTTGCCGATTTTTTTCGCCTCAGCCTCAAAGACCCGGATAAATTCTTCGCCGATGATCTTTCTTTTCCTTTCCGGCTCAGTCACTCCGGCCAATTTGGTAAGAAACAGCTCTTCCGCATTGACCCGGACAAAATTGATGTCCCACTTGGAAAAGGCATCTTCCACCTCGTCCCCCTCATTGAGACGCATAAGGCCGTGATCCACAAAAACGCAGGTCAGCTGATTCCCAATGGCCTCGGCCACCAAAGCGGCGGCCACCGAGGAATCTACCCCGCCAGAGAGGGCCAACAGCACCTTGCCGTCCCCCACCTTTTCCCGAATCTGTCGAATGGTGTTAGTCTTATAATCCACCATAGTCCAATCGCCCTTGGCGCCGCAGATCTCATAGAGGAAGTTACGGATCATGGCCGTTCCATTCTCGGTATGGTTGACCTCCGGGTGAAATTGTACACCGTAAAAGCCTCTGCTCTCATCACAAATCGCCACATTGGGACAGGCAGCAGAATGGGCTACAAGAGCAAAGCCCGCGGGGACCTGCTCCATGTAGTCCCCATGGCTCATCCAAGTAACTCCACTGTCAGGTAAACCCCGGAAAAGCTTGCATGAGGTGTTAAAAAAAGTCTCTGTCTTGCCAAACTCCCGGGCCGAATCCTCCTGAGCCGCAGTAACCTTACCGCCAAGGTTATGGGCGATCAGCTGACAGCCATAGCAGATCCCCAAAATAGGGATCCCCAACGTGAAGAGTTCGGGATCAGCCTGAGGGGAATGGGCATCGTAAACACTTCCGGGCCCTCCCGTAAAGATGATGCCGATGGGAGAAAAGGCTTTGATTTCGGATAGGGAGGTCGTATATGGTTTTACCTCACAATATACGCCGCACTCACGCACTCTGCGGGCGATCAACTGATTATACTGTCCTCCAAAATCAAGGATCAAAACATTTTCGTGGGACATAATCATACCCTCCGTATTCCTCTCTGTTCCTTTAACTTGGCCAAGTACGAAATTCACCGTGGTCAAAATAAAGGTTTTGTTCCATCTTTTCCTCTCCACGCACAGGGAGAAAAACCGAAACCTTTACGGCCCGATGCCCACACTGCGGACATCGGTATGCGATCAATCCGCAGGCGTACATCCCTGTGGGGATCTCCGCTTTCTTCCCCACAGGAATCAGGCCCTTACTGTAATAGGTCGGATCCTCATGTGGAACATAGTGACCTACCCGCTGGTCCGGCATAGCATAGAGCTGCTTTCGCGTGACCTCCATCTCAGAAAGGCACTCGCTGCACCAATCATCGTGGAAATTCTGCCGCAGCCTGCGAAAAAATCCCATGTTATCCCCGTTTTGCTCCCGCGGCCGTCAGGGCTTCCACCATCACATCCGCTTTGGAAATCCCGGTCAGAATGTAATCGCTGTCCATGCGCCATCTTCTATTCGATGTAAAGGTATTTACCCTGACCTTTGTTCCCTCTACAGCAAACAGGAAGCTTACCCTGCTGCTGCCCGCCAAAGGACCGGCTCCGCTCCGCCCGTCATCCACACGAACATCGGAAAGGGCGGAAGCAGGCCGGACGTAGACCTTTCCCGGATTCCATCGAAAGATCAGGGCAACCTGATCATGCGCCAGATCCACGATCAAGGTACTGCCGTCCGCGTTAAAAGTATGGCTGCAGGTAAAGCCCTGCGTGTTCAATTCCCCAATTCGGGTATTCCGCATTTTTTCATATTGTTTATGGCTCAATAGGCTCCACCAAAGGATTGCGCCGCCAAACCCAATTATGGCGAAAAACACACCGACACGTTCCGGAAGCATAACACCGAACACAGTCATTGCAACCATAAATAGCGCAGGACCCATGATGTTTAGAAGAAGATATATCCAGTTTATTTTTTGAATTTTTTCTGCATTTTCCACAGGTTATCCCATCCTTTCTCATTCCCATTCAGACCTTTTCTTCTTTGCAAAGTAGGCTGGAAAAAGTCCAAGCTTTGAGCCTGCCGCATGGAACAGCGGGAAGAAAATAACGACGGTCAAAAGCTGCACCACGAGCTTCGGCATTTCGATTGCCTGCTCTTCATCAAGAACCGCTGTGTCCCCCACCATATCTATGTAAAAATCGGTACGGCTCAAAGGTTCCCGGAACTGTATTTGACTCAAAAATGTCTCATTTTGCCTCAAGTCCTCATATACGACCCTGCCCAAAGGCAAAAGCTTATCCGAAGTATAATAGTCGCTCCCTCCTACCATTTGAACACTCTCTTCGTTGATCCATGCAGCGACAAGCTCTCCAGAGGGAAGCGTTAAGGCCTGAAAGTATTTCCCGCCATAATAGCCGGCGCCCCGATTACGGTATTCGATTCCATGAGATGGGACCGTAAAAGTCTCATGCGTCAGAAGATCCGTTACGTTCTGGGCCTGAAACACCGACTCCCCTGCCGGGCCACCGATCTGTCCGGCAGCCGGTGCATGCGCCTCAACATCTTTTTCGTACATGATCTGAGCGATTTTTTCTGCCACCGCCCCGGTTCCCCAGGCAATAAGCGCCGCCAGAAGCAGACACAGCCAGACGTCAAAGGGCAAAAGCTTTCTTCTCATCCGTCCCACTTCCCACATAAACTTTTTCTCATTTTATCGCAAAATGTGTCAGATGACAATACGCAATTTCCACAGAAAACCATCAAAAAAATACCGGTACTTTTTTCTGGCATATCCTGTCTAAAATTGGCCATACTGAGCATTGAGAATTTTTATGAGAGGGGATGTAGTATGGTCATCGCCTTTGTCAGAACTGTTATTTTATACCTGCTTATTATCGCCGGGGTCCGGCTTATGGGAAAACGTCAGGTGGGAGAACTGGAGCCATCTGAACTGGTCCTCGCCCTGCTGATCGCCGACTTGGCTGCCGTTCCCATGCAGGATTTCGGGATTCCTTTGCTTACCGGGATCATTCCCATTCTGACTTTGCTCTGTATTACTATGATTATCTCGGTCCTCACCATGAAAAGCATTACCTTCCGGGCTCTTCTGTGCGGAAGGCCTTCCATTATCGTGGAAAACGGAAAGCTGCACCAAAGAGAGATGGCAAAAAACCGCTTTACCGTTGACGAACTGATGGAAGAATTGCGCATGAAAGGGTTCACAGATATTTCAACAATAAAATATGCCATTTTAGAGACAAACGGCCAAATTTCCGTTCTCCCCTTCGCCGACCAAAAGCCTCCAGTTGCCAGGGACATGAATATATCTCTTCCGGAAGCAGGGCTTCCGCTGGTCATCATCAACGACGGCCGGGTTTTGGAGCACAACTTGAAAACTCATGGTTATGACCGGAACTGGTTGGATAAGCAGTTGGCAGCTCATCATGTCAAAAGCCCCAAGGAAGTCTATCTTCTGACCGCCGACGAACTGGGGCAGGTCTATTTTGCCCTTAAGGAGACAGCAACATGAAACGTATATGGATCGCTGCGTCAATCCTTCTTCTGACCTTTTCTGCCACTCTGGCCCACAGTGTCCACATCAAGATCTTTGTCTCTGATCTTTCCGCCATCTTGGAAAAAGCGGAAGAAAACGCTGAACAAGGAGATTGGGCGGGCGCCAAAAAGCTGACTCAAACAGCCTGGGAAAAGTGGGAAGCCAACGACAGCTACCTGCATATCACCTTACGTCACAGCGAGACTGATGACATTCACACCGGCTTCCGGGAAGTAGAAGAATTCATCGAATGTGAGGAGGACGGTGAATACTCCGCGGCCAACGCAAGATTGATCGCCGAATTATCCCTCCTGGCCGAAGGCGAGCAGTTCACCCTCAAAAACATCTTATAAACAAAAACACAGAGGCAGACAGCAGCCTCTGTGTTTTCCCGTTTACTTATTTTTCTTCCAGGAGCTTGTTCAGCTCTGCCATAAAAGTGCTGATGTCCTTGAACTGACGATAGACCGAGGCAAAGCGGACATAGGATACCTCATCCACATCCTTCAGCTTGTCCATCACAAGTTCACCAATGCGGTTGGAAGGAATCTCCCGATTCATCTCATTCTGAAGTGTCTGCTCGATCTCATCCGCAATTTTGCTCAGTGTATCAATGGATACTGTCCGCTTTTCACAGGCCCGGAGCATACTGTTGAGCAGCTTGTTCCGGTCAAAGCTCTGACGGCTTCCATCCTTCTTGATGACAATGATCGGAAGCGTTTCCATCACCTCAAAGGTGGTAAAACGCTTCTTGCAGGAAAGGCACTCTCTCCGCCGGCGAATGCTTACATAATCCTCGGACGGACGGGAATCCACCACCTTACTGTCGTGGTAGCCGCAAAAGGGACATTTCATAGTAACACACTCCTATGTATCTGTTTCTGGCTTCTAATAAGTTATTGTAACATAATGGAGGAGATATTTCTACCCCTTCTCAAAATTTTGACGGCGCTGGGCAGAAAAAAGGGTATTTCGCATCAGCATGGCTCGGGTCATAGGCCCCACCCCTCCGGGGACCGGCGTCAGGTAGGAAGCCTTCCGGGATACGGCCAAAAAATCCACATCGCCGCAGAGCCTGCCATTTTCGTCCCGGTTCATTGCCACGTCCACCACGACGGCGCCCTCTTTCACCATGTCCCCGGTCACAAGGCCGGTTTTTCCCACCGCACTGACCAAAATGTCGGCCTGCCGGCAGATTTCAGTCAAATTCGGCGTTTTAGAATGGCAGATGGTGACTGTAGCGTTCCGATCCAGCAGCAGCACGGCCATAGGTTTGCCCACAATATTGGAGCGGCCAAGGACCACGGCTTGTTTTCCTGCCGGGTCGATCCCATACTCGTCCAAAAGCGCCATTACCCCCCCGGGGGTGCATGGCAAAAAGCCCGCGCTTCCGGTAAACATGGCGCCCACGTTTTGAGGATGGAAACAGTCTACGTCTTTCTCGGGAGAGATGGCCTGAATAACTTCACGGGGAAGCAGATGTCTGGGCAGAGGCATTTGGACCAGGATCCCATCAATATTATCCCGGTCATTCAGGGTCCTGATCAGTTCCAGCAACTCCTGTTGGGATGTGGCTTCCGGAAGGGCGTATTCCTCGCTGTAAAAGCCACACTCCTCACAGTCTTTTTTCTTGCCGTTTACATAGACCCGGGAAGCCGGGTCATCGCCAACCAAGATCACCGCCAAGCCGGGCCGCCGCGGAAGCCGGGCTGTCTCCTCTCTGGTCTGTGCTTTTAGCTTGGCCGCAAGACCTTTCCCGTCCAGGATAGTCACGTTGCCTCCCCCTCCCCTTCTTGACTCTCGTGCTTCTCCTGTGCCGCCTTTCGGGCCGCCATCTGATTTCCCCAAAGCTCCTCGGGGCTATGGGGCCGACGGAACTGGATCACCAATACTGCGGCCGCGACCACACAGAAGATAATGGCCAGCACCTGAGATACCCGCAGACCGGTGGAGAAGAAATAAAGGCTGTCGGTCCGCATTCCCTCGATCCAGGCCCGGCCCAGACCATACCAAGCCATATAGCTGAAAAAGATCTGGCCGTCGAACTTACGGTGTTTTTCCACTGCAAAGGCCAAAATCAGAAGGCCCGCCAGATTCCAGAGCGATTCATAAAGGAAGGTAGGGTGAACCTCGGTATATTGGGTGATGCCGTTGACTGTCTCATAGATCCCCATACGCCAAGGAAGATCGGTAGGGCCGCCATAACATTCCACATTCACAAAGTTTCCCCACCGGCCTACAAGCTGCCCGATGAGCAAGCCATAGGATCCCAGATCTGCCAGGGAAAAGAAACTGATCCCTCTCGTTTTGCAGAAAATTGCGGCCACGATAATGGCGGCAATGATCCCTCCGTATATGGCAAGTCCCCCATCCCAAATGCGGATCATGGCAGCAAAGTCAGGAGTTCCGTCCGCCTTACGGAACCGATCCATATAAAAGATGATGTAGTACAACCGTGCCCCAAGAATGCAAAGGGGCACGGCGTACAGGAGCAGGTCAACAATATCATCCTGCTCAATGCCGAAGCGCTTGGCCCTCCGGCTGCAGAAAATGACAGCCATCATAAATCCGGCGGCAATGATCAAACCGTACCAGTGGATCGGCCAGGAAAACAGATGGAAGGCGATGGACCTTACTTGGACTGTGATCCCCAGTCCGGGAAAGCTGACCGTGCTCATAGGAAAACTCCTTTGTTCCTCAAAGTGTAAATGCAGTTATTTGGTATTATACACCATTTCCTTCGTTTGTGCACCCCTTTGGAACAAAAAGTTTTCCTTTTCACGGAACAGTCAATTCTATATCGTGGAGGCCGGTCAGTTCTTTCAGGTCTATCCATTCTTTCGGATGGCCGTCAAATAAAAGCTGTCTGTTCTCTCCACGTGTTACCCTGATTTTCAAATGTCCTGCCACGGTCCTCCATACCCCCTGCCAGCTTGTCCAGCCAGACGGCATTGAGGGCGCAAGAAACAGTTTACCATCCCGGACCGTAAGCCCCAACAGTCCCTGTAAAGCGGCCTGATAATACCATCCGGCCGCACCGGTGTACCAGCTCCATCCGCCCCGGCCCAAATGGTCCGGGTGCGCATACACGTCCCCTGCCAGCACATAGGGCTCTGCCAGATATACTTCCTGGGGATGTTCACCCGGCAAAAGAGCTTTCAGGATCTCCAGTCCTTCATTGCTCCTCTTCTCCTGGAAGCAGGCCAGCGCCAGCCACGCGGCGCCATGGGTGTATTGCCCTCCGTTTTCCCGAATACCAGGCAGGTATCCTTTGATATAACCTGGCTCCTGTCCTCCCCGGTCAAAGGGGGGCGTAAAGAGCTTTACGATGTTGTGCTTCCGGTCAAAAAGCCGATCCAGGGCGGCTGTCAGCGCAGCTTCCCGCTTTTCCCGGTCCGTATTTGCAAATACCGCCCAGCTTTGCGCGATGGAATCTATCTCACATTCCTCCGTCCCTTCGGCTCCCAAGGGACGACCGTTGTCATACCAGCCCCGAAGAAACCACCTTCCGTTCCAGGCGGCTTCTCCGGCCCGGCGCAGCTTTTCGACCCATGTTCTGCAGAGCTCCTCAGTCTCCAGGTCTCCCTTCTTTTGGGCAAGGGGGATAAACTTTTCCAATGTCACCACCGCAAACCAGGTGAGCCAAACGCTTTCCCCATTTCCTTCTTTGCCCACCCGATCCATACCATCATTCCAGTCCCCGGTTCCTATTTTTAATAGTCCATGTTCTCCGGTCCCCCGTGCTATCACAAGATGAATGGCCTGCCTTGCGTGGGCATAAACACAGGCTTGTTCCCCGGTATTGGAAGGGATAAAATACCTCTCACGTTCCCCCTCGGCCAAGGGCTCACCGCTCAGCCAAGCAATTTTCTCCTCCGTCAGGCCGTCATCACCCCAAGTCTCCACATACCGGGCCAAAGCATAGGGCAGCCATAGAAGGTCGTCTGAGATCCGGGTTCGGACACCCCGGTTTTTCTCCCTCCCTAACTGGTGCCACCAATGCTGGACATCCCCTTCCCGAAATTGGTGGGCGCAGCAGCGAAAGATCTGCTCCCTCGCCCACTTTGGTTCAAACGGGATCAGAGCCATGGTATCCTGGAGCTGGTCTCTAAACCCGTATGCCCCTCCGTTCTGGTACCGGGAAGTCCGGCCCAGCAGGCGGCAGGCAATCACCTGATAAAGGCACCAGCCGTTCAGGTAGTGATTCAGTTCCTTCTCAGGAGTCTCCACGGTCAGAGGCCGGCACATCTTTTTCCAATGTTCTGTCGTCGTTTGAAGTTCCCGGGAGAACTGATCGGCAGGGAAAATCGCAGTGCCGCCCGGATCAGTGGAGAGGCACAGGAATTTGTCAAAGGTGTAAAGTCTTTCCTCCTGCCCCCTTGTGATATGCTTGAGTTCTCCGCCTTTGGAGGTTTCCACAAGCAGCAGTCGGGCATTCCGGTTCCATGGGTCCAGTGCTGTGGTCTTGATCTCGCAACTTCCCCATCGCTTTTCCCACCGTGCCCAGCCAAAACCATAGGTCACCCTGATCGGGATCCCGTCACCGTCTCCAAAAATACTGTGGGTCTCCCCTCCTGCAGTCAGCAAAAACCACTCCGGGCCACCAATAGACAGAGGATCGTTGTTCCAGGGCGTGATCTGTGACTCACGTGCGTTTTCCTGCCAGAGATGCCCGCAGCCCGTCTCATCCGTGATCCAGCCAAAGTGCGGGTTGACCAGGAAATGATTCCACCCCAGCCGGGGAAGATTCCCGGCCAGTTTAAAGATAAACTCCCCCTCCTGGCCATATTGCCAGTTCACGTTTTCTGAAGCAAGCCTGCAGGGCATGACCGGTGGCTCTATGGGCGGCATTGGGCGACCCCGAAGCTCCTGGCTGTCACAAACGGTGACAGCGGCCCAGTCATCCCACGGGCACGCCCCGGAGGAAGACTTTTCCACCAAATGAATACCGCCTCGTTTTCCAAGAGAACCCTCCAGGCCAAGGGCCTTTATGCTGTTTTGCAGCGTGCTTTTCTGCGGGCAAAGATAGTTTCCGCCATCCTCCAGCAGATAGACAAGGTCAAAAGGAAACCCGGCCTCCTCCAGAAATCGGTGGGCCCGGGGGAGAAAATCCTCTCCCTGTTTTCCGTCATCGCCGCCCTCTGCCACCACGATGGGCAGATCTCCTGACACCCCATAGGGCCAAAGGGAAGATTGCGGCGTCTCCTTTTTCCATTGGCCGGGGAAGATCAGCAAGGACAGGAGCTCCATTGCCCGCCCTACCTCCGCGTCGGTGAACTGGAGCCGCCGGATCGCCCCCTCCAGGCTGGCGTCGTCCCGGTCTTGGAAACGCATGATATTTGAGGCCGTTTGAACCGCCCGGTCCTCTCCCTGCTCATAGCCAAGTGTCAGATCCATCCGATGTGTTCCTTTGCCTTTCAAGGGGAAACGTACCAGAAGGCAGGGATCCAGGACCGCCCCCACACTTCCTTTCGCAGGGTCTTTCAGCGCTTGTTCCAAACGCCGCAATCCCCCTCTGCCCAGTGCTTTCTCCCGGCTGGTATCAATACCGCTCGCTTTGCGGTCCCACCGGATCGCCAGTGCTTTCCGCTCTTCATTCTCCTTGGGGCGCCGTGAGAACAAAACGCCGTTCTCCACTTTCTTACTCTCCAGAAAAAGCTTGGAATAGGCCGGATGTGCAAAATAATCGGCCTGCGGAGCCAGCATGGGCTCCAGGTAGCAGATCAGTTCGCCGTCTCCCTCCTGCTCAACTTCTATGCGCCAGTATGCTCCCCGCTCTCCCCTTGGAAGAGAAAAACGAACCGACGATGAGAATCCAGCCGTTCTCATAATCCATTGGCAGCTGGAAGAATCAAATCGCCAACTAAATGCCGTTTCCCCATAAAAAGGCGCGGCCGTCAGCGGACAGAGCTCCCCATTCCCATTTTTATAAAAGAAGCAAAGTCCCGACGGGGTATATCGCTCCCCCAAGGCTGCCACAAGAGGAGAATCTCCCGTCTTCATGGCCAGCCTGACAGCTCCTCTGTCGGTGCAAAGGGCCGAGACAAACCCATTGGTCAGAAGATGGCAGGCTGGACGTTCCCCACAAGGTCCATCGCCCTCCAGGCAAAAAGTGTGATGTCTGGAGGGGCGAATGTGCTCCTGGACGGCTTGACGGTCCAACTTCATAATAGGAGCCCCTATAGGGACCTTCTCCTGCAAAAGCTCCCGAAATGCCCCCATAGAGCAATCCCGGAGGAACCGTTCCTGCATAATGTTTCCGTTCAGCGCATTGTCAATGGCGGCAAGGCTCATCCCCACATGATGGACCATAAAGGAGCGGACAGGCTCCATAACTGTCCCCTCCGGGATCCGTCCTGTGGTAAAATCCACAGCCTCATAGAGCCCATAGGTCCCCTCCAGTCCCATATCCCGCAGCCGCCGCAGATTGCGCCCTGCGCTCCTTGGCGCCAGCAAAAGGGCCAGGAAGGAGGCATAAGGGGCAATCACAAGTTCCCGATCCAAATCCCGCTTCAGACCAAGCGACTGCACTCCATGGGCCTTATATTGGTAGGCCATACCGGGATCAAAGGCATAAAAACCGGACTCCGAAATCCCCCAGGGGGTGCCCGTCCTGCTCCCCCGCCGCTTCTGGGCATATACACAGAAGGATAGGGACTCATACATCAGGCTTCCCTCCTCGCAGGGAAGGAACAGGTTGGGCATAAAGTACTCAAACATAGTACCGGTCCAGGAGGCAAGACCACAGTAATTATTTACCCCCAATAATCCACGCCCCAGTCGGCCCCAGTGTTTGGGGTCTGCCTCCCCAAGAGCCACCGCCAGGTAGCTGGTCAAGCGCGCCTCGCTGGCCAGCAGGTCATACCACCCCTGGGTCCGTTCCCCCTTTTCCACGTCAAATCCAATGGCAAAGAGCTTCCGCTCCTCATCATAAAGGAGCCCTAAATCCATGTTGTCTGAAAGCCGCTCAGCCCTGCGCGCCAATTCGCCTTCCCCCCATTGATAGAGGGCTTCCCGCAAGGTGATAAGGCTGGCGCGCAGGTTTCCGCTGTCTACGGTAGACACATACCTGGGATATAGCGGAGCACAGTTGGAGGTATCGTACCAATTATACAAATGACCGTTCCATTTGGGCAGCCGCTCTACCGTATCCAACGTATGGGAGATCAACTCAACTGCCTGTGCCTTTCCTGTCAGTTCCAAATCGGCTGCCGCAATGCAGCTGAGAAGGGCCATACCAATGTTTGTGGGTGAGGTCCTTCGGGCCGGACCTAACCAGGGTTTTTCCTGTACATTGTCTGGTGGCAGCCAGTGATCCTCGCTCCGCAGCCAGTCCCGGAAATACCCCCACATCAAGGCGGCCTGATGAAGGAGAAAAGAACGGTCCGGTTCTGCGGTGCTGTCGGAAGATTTCACTGGCTTGGAAAGAGCCCAGGCAAAGGCCGGGGAGGCCATCCACACCACTCCGATGGCCGCTCCGGCAGGGAGCCTTGCAAAACAGATGGCCAAAAGACCGATCGCTGCCGCAGGCCATTGCCGCCGGAAATTTTCCCACAGGCCTCCGCCCTTTCGCTCCGCATCCGCTGCCGTGACCCATTCAAGCATATGCCGGCGGCTGACCAAGCTCCTCCACAGGGCAACGATGGCTGCACTTCCACAGATCCATGCCTGATAGGGTAGGAACAATAGTTGGACCAGGGTTTGGAGGATCATACCGCCAAAACCCGCGATCACGGTTGAGTGGTATCTTCTCCGCACCCCCACTCCGCCCCGAACAGCCAGATCAGCTCCTGCCAGCAAAAGGTTGGACCAGATAGAAATGATTGCCAAACCCGCCGCCGCACTGAGAGCCGGGCCCGAGATGCACATACCAAGCAGAAGCGCAATTTGAGTAGACACCGGGGACAGACTTCGGCGCAAGTTGTCAAAAATCTTCCACTTATCCACCGAAAAAATTGGGTTGTTTATCCGTTCATCCTGCTCATTTCGCACGCTCCGTCCCAGCCAGGGCAGCAACTGCCAGTCCCCCCGCACCCACCGGTGCAGGCGGGAAAAGTATGCGGTCACCCGGTACGGATAACCGTCGGTCAGCTCAACCTGCTCTATCAGCCCGGCATGAAGATAGGCTCCTTCAATGAGGTCGTGAGAGAGGATCCGTTCCCGGGGGAATCTTCCCTCAAGGCATTGATAAAAAGCGTCTACCTCAAAAATTCCTTTGCCGGTATAGGTTCCCCGGTCAAACAGATCATGGTAAACATCACTGCAGGCCCCGCCGTAAGGATCGATCCCGCCCTGTCCTGCGAAGATCCTGGAAAACTGCGACCGATTGGCCGCCTTCAAATCCACCCCCACCCTGGGCTGGAGCAGCCCGTAGCCCTCCACCACGATCTTTCGCTCCGGATCGATCACTGGGCGGTTTAACGGGTGAAGCATTGCGCCGACCAGCTTGCGGGCAGAACCCACATTCAGGGCGGTATCAGAATCCAGTGTGATGACATAACGGGTCCCATTCAGGACCTTTTTATCTCCCGCCCACACCGACAGGTCGGTTTTTTTGTGCTTGAGAAGGCGTGTCAGCTCGATCAGGGCGCCTCGTTTCCGCTCCCAGCCCACATACCGTTCGTCTTTCTTCTGAAAGATCGGGGGTCGAAAAAACAAATAGAATCTACCGTCATATTTTTCGTTCAGCAGCTCTATGACCCTGGCAGCCTCCCTGACCCATTCCAACTCCCGTGGTCCCATAGGAGATCCCCGGTCTGGCAGGTCGGCCAAAAGGCCAAACTGCAGATTTTTCCCGCTGTCACGGTTGGCCAGTAAATACCGTTCCAGAAGATCCCCGTAGCCGCTGCCGCTCTCCTTCCCGGTAAGCAGCCCCGCAATTACACAGAGGGTCTTCCCCTCCTCAGGAATTCCCTCCTTCAGCTCCATCGTATGGACCGGCCGGGGCGGGACCATCTGCATCACCAGAAAGTCCACCAGGTTCTTCATCAGGTCGGAGGACGGCAGCAGCAGAAGGATAAACAGCGCCGGGCTTTGCAGGGTAAAGCCCAGCCACAGCGCAAGCGCAAAGGTAGGAAGCAAAATAGCTGCCACATAAAGGGCTCCGGAGGACTTTTTTGCCCGTTTTCCCAACGGCTCCCGAAAAAGATACCACCCGATGTGGGCCTTTTTGCCCTGTCCCTTACCAGACAGAGCCAAAACCCGTTGCGCCGCCTCCTGCTCAGGAATGCCGTTCTTTCTTGCCAATCGGCACACCTGATACCGATAGCCAGCCCGGGTCTCCTCGCTCATTTGGGAATACGCGCCTCCAGGGTCCTGGCGGAGTATCCGCTCCACCACGCTTGCCTGCTCCAGGGTCGGACCCAAATTCAGGGTGGTAAGGGCACGGAGGCCGCAAAATAGGGCCGCTGCCTGATCGGATAGAGTCTCTTTGGTAGGCTCTTTCTCTATCTCACGGCACAGACTTGCCAGGCGACAGCACAGAGCGGCACACAAAGCGGGTATAAGAAGGGACAGCTCTTCCTCGGTGAGAGGCGCTTCATCCTGTACCCCCTGCAGGAATTGCAGAAGCTCGTCAATTTTCAGCGCAGGGCTTTTCTCAACGATGCGCGCGGCCACGCGTTCCAGGTAGGCGGTCTGTCCACTTTTACGCAGGTGCCGGCTCTTTTTCAATTCCTTCTGGGCCATCCGCCCCTCCCGCAGTGCCAGATATTTGTTATCCAATATCCATTCCACCGCTGCGGGCATAGGGTTCCAGATCTTACTCTCCAGCCGATGGGCGCTTTCACCGATCTGCGCCATTGCCTGTGATACTTTTTGGGCTGTTTTTCCTCCCCGGATATATCCCTCTGCAGGCGATTCCTGTCCAGCCTGTCGTCCCAATTCGTAAAGGTCCATATTTCCGCTCCTTCCGTTGCCACCAGTTTTTACGTTTGGAGCCTTTTTCATACAGATGGAGGAAATGAGAGCGGTGTGCCTCTTGACAGATAACGTCATAAAATGTAGGATTGATTTAGATTATGTCGAAAATACGCCATTCCCGTAAGGAACCGAGGTGAATTTCCATTCGTAAGCTCTGCTGGTTTACCTGTCCGTTTTCCTTAGCAGTTTTTATTTCGGTCTATTTTATCTCCGGAAGATATTTCCTCCTTCCGGCACTTTTCTGTGCGCTTCTTTCCTGTTTCAGCCGTCTCTTTCAAGGGAAGCTCAGGAAGCGCGTCCTTTTGGCGGGGCTGGGGCTTATGCTGGGATTTCTATGGTCCGGATGTTACGACCTTCTTTTCCGTGCGCCTGCCCACACGATGGACGGGCAAGTGCGTACCTGTATTTTGGAAGTCAAAGAATTTCCACGGGAAACCACTTACGGCGCATCTGTTACAGCCTCCCTAAAAACCGACGAGGGACCTACTCCCACCGTTTACCTCTATGCAGGTACTGAAGCCCTCACTCTTCAGCCCGGAGACCGCTTTACCGCCACAGTAAAATTTTCCCGGTCCGATCTTCGCCGGGGTGAAAGTTATGATTACTACCAGTCAAAAGGGATCTATCTGACCGGAAACCTGCAGGGAGATTTCACACTCATCGAGCATCCATCGACCGTCTCTCCCCAATACTGGCCCCAATGGGCCTCCAAGGGCATGAAGGAAACCATACAGCTCCTGTTTCCCGAGAACCTTTCAGGGTTCTTCACCGCCCTCCTCACCGGAGATAAATCCTTTCTGCCGGATGGACTCTACGCCGCTCTTCGCAGAAGCGGGGTCGCCCATATCGTGGCGGTCTCCGGCCTTCATCTCAGTTTTCTTTCCGGACTCTTTTCGCTGCTGATCCGACGGCGAAACAGATTCACTATTCCCCTTCAGATCCTTGTGCTCTTTTTCTTTGCGGCCATGACCGGAAATTCTTATTCCTCCCTTCGGGCGGCATTTATGGCTTCCGCCCTTTTGATCGCCCCTTTGATCGGACGGGAAAACGATTCCCTTACCACCCTCTCCGCCATCCTTTTTATTCTGTTGGTCCTCTGTCCCTATTCGGCCTCCAGTGTGAGCCTTCAGCTTTCCTTTGCAGCCCTGCTGGGCATCATCTTACTTACCGAGAGACTGAACAGCCGTCTTCTCTCCGCCCTTCCCGGACAGAAAACTTCCGCCGGATCCCTCCTTCAAAGGGCCCGGGTCTTTCTTGCCGGGACCATCGCCACCTCTTTGGGGGCCATGCTCTTCACCCTCTGTTCGATCGGCACGAGGTTATAGAACAGGTATCCGCGGTTGAGGTAGAGGTTGGCCACGGCGTCATCGTCCTCCGAGGTTCGCTTGTTGAGGAGCTTCTGGTTATAGACGTCGCCCTTCTTGATGCCGAGGATTTCGTTGAGCAGATCGGTGGGGAATATGGTGTTGCCCACCCAGCTTATGTCGTTGATATAGTATTTCTTGCCTTCGTCGACGGTGATGTGCACGTCAACGGTCTTTTCATCGTTGGGCACCACGCTGTCGGCCACAATCTTGGCGTCGCGGTAGCCTTTTTCGTTATACTTGTCGATGATTCGCTTGAGGTCGTCGCGGTAGTCGGTCTCCACGAACTTTTTCTGTTTGAAGAGGTTGAGCAGCTTGCCTTTCTCGTTGGTTTTT
>JAGBDQ010000232.1 GCA_017937415.1 Oscillospiraceae bacterium | reverse complement strand
ATGCCGTTAAATCGGGCATAGGTAAAGGTAAAATGAGATGCGGTTGTGAGGAGATTTCTGCTCATGGGAATACCTCACCGAAATAAGTTGAACACATTATAACCCCAAACGGGGGAAAAGGCAATAAAAAGTTTTGGGAAAGCAGTACCCGCCGGGGAAGATTCCCCGGCGGGCGGATAAAACATCAACCGATTTAGTACGCAACTCCCCAGTAGACCATATGCTTGGCGGGTTTGCCGCAGATGGCGCAGGTGTCGCCCAGGTGCTCCTGGTCGAAGGGAATGCACCGGGAGGAGACCCCAGCCTCCTCCTTCATCTTCAGCTCACACTCCAGGGAACCGCACCACATGGTCTTGGCAAAGCCGCCCCGCTCCTGCATCTTCTCTTTGACTTCGGCCAGGGAGGTACAGGGATAGGTGTTCTCCTCCAGATTCTTCTTCGCCTTGGCGTAGAGGCCGTCGTGAATGTCGTCCAAGAGCTTCTTCACAGTGTCCTCGATGCCGTCCAAGGAGGCAACGATCTTCTCGCCGCTGTCCCGGCGGACCAGAACGCACTGGTTCTGCTCCATGTCCTTGGGGCCCAGCTCCAGACGGAGGGGCACGCCCTTCATCTCGTACTCGGCGAACTTCCAGCCGGGGGAGTTGTCGCTGTCGTCCAGCTTCACCCGGAGCCCGGCGGCCTTAAGCTGCTCCATCACCGCCCGGTTCGCCTCTAAGACGCCCTCCTTGTGCTGGGCCACGGGGATGACCACCACCTGGGTGGGGGCAATGCGGGGGGGCAGCACCAGGCCCCGGTTGTCCCCGTGGACCATAATGATCCCGGCGATCATCCGGGTAGACACACCCCAGGAGGTCTGGAAGGGATGGTGGAGCTGGTTGTCCTTGCCGGTGAAGGTCACGTCAAAGGCCCTGGCAAAGCCGTCCCCGAAGTAGTGGGAGGTGCCCCCCTGAAGGGCCTTGCGGTCATGCATCATGCACTCCACGGTGTAGGTAGCCTCGGCCCCGGAGAACTTCTCCTTGTCGGTCTTTTTGCCCTTCACCACGGGGATGGCCAGCACGTTCTCGTAGAAATCGGCATAGATGTTGAACATCCGCTCGGTCTCCTCCACGGCCTCCTCGGCGGTGGCGTGCATGGTGTGGCCCTCCTGCCACAAAAACTCCCGGTGGCGGAGGAAGGGGCGGGAGGTCTTCTCCCAGCGCAGCACGCTGGTCCACTGGTTGTAGAGTTTGGGCAGGTCCCGATGGGAGTGGATGATGTGGGCGTAATGCTCACAGAAGAGGGTCTCGGAGGTGGGGCGGATGCACAGCCGCTCCTCCAGCTTCTCGCTGCCTCCCTGGGTGACCCAGGCGCACTCGGGGGCAAAGCCCTCCACATGGTCCTTCTCCTTCTGAAGGAGGGACTCGGGGATGAGCATGGGCAGGTACACATTCTCATGGCCGGTAGCCTTGAACTCCCTGTCCAGAATGGTCTGGATATTCTCCCAGAGAGCGTAGCCGTAAGGCCGGAGAATGAACATGCCCTTCATACTGGTATAGTCAATGAGCTCCGCCTTGCGGCAGACATCGGTGTACCACTGGGCAAAATCCTGATCCATATCGGTGATCTGCTCCACTAATTTCTTTTCCTGTGCCATTTCTCTCTCCACCTTTTTGTGAAAGTTGGGTTTATTGTAAGCCATAGGACAGATAAAGTCAAGAGCGCAACGAGAACTCCAATACCCGCTCTCCCTGCTCGTAGCCCATCTGGTAGAGCCGCTCCATGGCCTCCCTGTCCTTGGTGAGGGTGGACATGCCCCCAATGTCCCTGGGGGCGAGGAGAAGGGCCTTGCCCTCCTTCTCCATGTCCCGCACCGCCGCCACATCCCGGTTATACCGGGCAGAGCGGCGCAGAAGGGCGGAGTAGGCGCCGGGCCAGTCCCGGAGGGCCTTCTCCATCATTCCCTGGTGCTCTAAAAGGGGGCGGCGGTAGTCGGCGGGACGGGTGAGGAGCAGCACCAGCCGGTCGCAGCCCTGTTCCAAGGCCCGTTTATAGGGCACCGGATCGGCCACGCCCCCGTCGAAGCCGGGGACGCCGTTTACCGGATAGGGCTTGCAGAAGCCGGGGACACAACAGGAGGCCTTGATGGCGTCATAATTCCCCCCTGAAAGCTGTGCCTTGTCATAGTAGACCGGGTTGCCGGTGGCGGCGTCGGTGACCACCACCTCGTACCGGGCGGTACTGGCGTTAAAGGCGGTCAGGTCCACCGGGTCCTCTCCCTCCTGGCCGGAAATGACCTCATAGGGGTAGTCCAGGTCGATATAGGAGCCGCTGCGGAGCAGATTGCGGGCCGACATATACTCCGGCCGGAAGGCGTACTCCATATAAAACCGCAGGTTTCTCCCCCGCTGTTTGGCCAGGTAGCTCACCATGTTGCCGCTGCCCGCCGAGACGCCGATGAGATAGTCAAAGGGCTGGACGCCCTGGTCGTTGAGATAGTCGTAAATACCGGCGGTAAAGATGCCCCGCATGCCACCGCCTACGTCGATGATGCCAAGCATTTGTATTCTCCTTTGAAAAGATAAGGGGGCCTTACGGCCCCGCAGCGTAAAGTCAACGTGCCGGGGGCACGTTGATAGCGTAGGCCCCGGGCAACTTATTTGCCCGGGGTCTCACTTCTTGGGCGGAAATTTGTTACTCCGCGGAGATCATATAGTAATACACTGGCTGACCGCCTGAGAGAAGGTTGATCTCAGCCTGGGGACAGGCCTTGGTGAAGATCTTCAGGGTCTTCTCGGCCTCGGACTCCTTCACATCCTCGCCGTAGTAGATGTTGATAAACTCGGCGTTCTGGAAGGTCTCCTCCTTGGCCAGCTTCTCCAGCAGCTTCTCCTGGTGCTTGTTGGTGTCGAAAAGCTGTCCGTTGAGCAGGGCCATGTGGTCCCCCTGCTTGATGGCAAAGCCGCCGAAGTCGCTGTCCCGGGCGGCGTAGGTCACCTCGGCGGTGGAGACGGCGGACATGGCCTCGCTCATAGTCTCCACATTGGAGTCCACATCGCTCTCAGTGTCCAGCATCATGAGGGCGGTGATACCCTGGGGCACGGTCTTGCTCTCGATGACCACCACCTCCTTGCCCTCGGCAAGGCCCACGCACTGCTGGGCGGCCATGATGATGTTCTTGTTGTTGGGCAGGACGAAGACCACCTCGGCGGGGGTGGCGTTGATCTGTCGCAAAATGTCCTCGGTGGCCGGGTTCATGGTCTGGCCCCCCGAGATCACCCCGTCACACCCCAGGTCACGGAAGACGGCGGCCATACCCTCTCCGGCGCAGACGGCCACCACCCCGTACTTCTTCTCGGGCGCGGCGATCACCGGCTCAGCGGGAGCAGCCTCGGTCCCCTCCAGCTCGGCCTCTACAGCGTCCAGGTCGTCGGTGGACTGGACGTGCTTACCGGCGGCCAGATCCTCGGCCTGGGTGCGCATATTCTCGATCTTGGCCAGCTCCAGGGTGCCGTACTTGGCCGACTCGGTGAGGGCGGCACCGGGAATGTCTGTGTGGACGTGGACCTTGAACTCCTCGTCGCTCTCCCCGATGACCAGGCTGTCGCCGATGGAATTCAGATAGGCCCGGAAGGGCTCTAAGTTCACATCCTCCCGCTGCTTGCGGACGATGAACACGGTATCATAGGTGAAGGTGATGTCCTCATCCCCCAGGGCGGCAAAGTCCGCCTTGTCGTTGTGGCCCTGGCTCTCCCCGGCCCCTTCGGGCATGGGCAGGCCATGGATCTCATCCATCATGCCCTGGAGGATCACTAAGAAGCCCTTGCCCCCGGAATCCACCACTCCGGCTTTTTTCAGCACCGGATTCATGTCCGTGGTCTCCGCCAGAGTCTCAAGGCCCTGGGTGATGGCGTGCTCCAGCACGTACTCCACGGCGGGGTTTTCCCGGGCGGCGGCGGCCGCGGCGGCGGCGGCCATGCGGGAGACCGTCAAAATGGTGCCCTCAGCGGGCTTCATCACCGCCTTGTAGGCGGCGGCCACGCCGAAATCCAGGGCGATGGCAAAGTCCCGGCCGTCAATGGTGTCCTTCTCTTTCACCGCCTTGGCAAAGCCCCGGAACAGGAGGGAAAGGATCACCCCCGAGTTGCCCCGGGCCCCCCGGAGCAGGGCGTTGGCCGTCACGTTGGCCGCCTCCCCCACCCGGTCATGGCTCTTCTTCCGCAGCTCGTCGGCGGCGGCGTTGATGGTCATGGACATATTGGTGCCCGTGTCCCCGTCGGGGACGGGGAACACGTTGAGCTCGTTGATCTCCTGCTTGCGCTCACTGATGCAGGCGGCCCCATGGACCACCATGCGGCCGAAAAGAAGGCCGTCGATTCTATCTGTCATCTCCGCGCCCTCCTCAGCCTACCACCATGAAGTCCACGTAGACGTCCACGCTCTTGACCTCTACGCCGGTCTGACGGCTCACGTTGTAGCGGACCTCGCTCATGATGGAGCGGCTCACCGCCTTCAGGTTGACCCCGTTCTCCACAATGATGTGGAGCTCCAGGGAGATGGTGCCGTCGTCATTATAGACCACCTTTACGCCCTTGGCCATGGACTCCCGGCGAAGGAGGTGGACCAGGCCGTCCGTGGTGGAGCGGATGGCCATGCCCTTGACGCCATAGCAGTTGGTGGCGGCGGCGCCGGTGATGTTGGTAAATACGTCGCTGCTGATGCCGATCATGCCTTTTTCCGTTTGAAATTTCATGGAGACCCTTCCTTTCTGTCACCCGCGTTCCCCTTTTGAACTGCGGGAGGTAAGCAGATTCTTCCATTCTATCGTCTCTATTGTATTCTATTTTCTCCAAAATTACAAGGAAAAAAGTAGCGGAAAACGATTGTAATTTTCCGCAAAGTCGTGTACACTATGACTATCCATAGAAAAAGGAGGCTGCACCCATGAAGGTTGCCCGTTTTGTACTGAAGATCATTTCTCTCTGCCTGGCCGCCGCCGCCCTGACCTGCTGCATCATCGCATACTGGGACAAGATCGCTGCCGCCGTCCGCTACGTAGGCGACAAGCTGGGCTGTAAGTGCTGCCGGAGCCCCGAGTACGACGACTACGCCGACTGGGACGAGTAAGAAATGCGCAAAAAAGGGCGCGTTGCAAAATAGGCGCGCGCGAAAAAAAGCAGAGCGGTCAGCCCGAAAAAGGGTTGGCCGCTCTGACTTTGCGGAGTAT
>JAGBDQ010000231.1 GCA_017937415.1 Oscillospiraceae bacterium | reverse complement strand
GCCTCCCGACAGGCCGATGACCGCCTTGGGGGAGCCGGTGTGCTCCAGCCGCTTCTTGAGGCCCAGCGCGGCGATGGTCAAAATCTCCTGGCACCGCTCTGCCCGGTGGCTCTCGTCCTGGGGGATGAAGGGGGTGGGGGAGACGGGCCGGGTGAGGGGGGTATCGACGGATTCCATGAGGAAATAGCTGTAACCCCGGCCATAATGCAGAGCTTCATGCCTAAAGCTCAGATTTGGGAAGGTGTTCATTTTCTGCCGTTCGTAAACCAATTTGCTGATGTCGATCTCGGAGATGGTAAGTCCGGTCCCGAACCGCTTTTCCGCCAACAACGTGCCATTTTCAGCGATCATGTTGTGCCCGGCGAATACAAGGTCGGTGGAGCTTTCTCCCTCTCCCGCGTCGGCGTATACATAGCCGCAGACGCACCGGGCAGACTGTCCTGTGACCAGTTGACGGCGGTAGTCCGCTTTACCTGCCGCCTCGTTGGAGGCGGATAGATTCAGGATCAGGGTGGCACCGGACTGGGCCATTCTCATTGAAGGAGGTTCAAGAGCCCATAGGTCCTCACAGATCTCAACGCCAATGACCAGTCCGGGAATCGCATTAAACCCAAACATCTGCCCCACATAGAAGTTGGCAAAGTTTTCGTTCGCGGGGAAATAGTATATGGTCTCGGCCTCAAATTGACCGGAAGCAAACCAGCGTTTTTCGTAAAATTCTCCATAATTTGGAATATAGGCTTTTGGAGTGATCCCCAGGGTCTTTCCGCCTTGTATTACAACGGCACAATTATAGAGCTTGTTTTGATACCGCACCGGCATCCCCAATGCGGTCACCATGTCCAGCTCGTGGGTCTCTTCCAGAATGCGCTCAAGGGCCTTTTCCGCCCCATCCAGGAGGGTATCCTGCAAAAAGAGATCCCCGCAGGTGTAGCCAGTGACGCACAGCTCGGGGAGGGCCAGCACCTTGACCCCCTGCTCCGCCGCTTCCTTCATCAGGGCGATGATCTGCCCGGCGTTATAGCCGCAGTCGGCCACCCGGATCTTGGGGGTGCCCGCCGCCACCTTGATAAATCCATCCCGCATAAGAAAGACCTCCTTTTTCCTTATTTTACCCCCAAGCCAATCAAAAGGCAAGAAAAACCAGAAAGCCCTCCGGCAATACCGGAGGGCTTTCTAGGTGTGTTACAGAGAGAAAAGAGAGAGGAGGTTGGGAGAAAATGTATTTGTTCCTGTGTCCATTTATAAGATAACAGAGAATTACGGCTAAACTTTGAAGAAGAAATGAATAAAATGTAAATTAGAAGCGCGTAGAAGCGGACAAGGAGCGACTGCTTTGTCCGCTTCGAAGCGTGACAGCCTTCCCGGGAAAAATCTTGATTTTCCAAGTCTGTGGTGATACAATAATGGAAGAATATTCACCCGGAGGCGGAAAGCATACTGTAAAGCAGAAGGGGGGAGCCCAATGACCAGAGAGGAAGCCTTTGAGTTTTTGGACCGCACAGCCCAGGGGATCGCCGAAATGTTCGGCGCCTCCTGCGAGACCCTTGTCCATGACATGGGAAACCCGCGCCATCCCATTCTGTCCATTTATAACGGCCAGGTGTCGGGCCGGGAGGTGGGGTCCACCCTGGATATTCTGGGCTCAGACAAGGAGCTGGACGCCACCGCCCTCACCACTGACTTTGTGAACCTGTATGCCACCACTCCCCTGGGGCGGCAGATCAAGTCCTCCACCTTCCACCTCATAGGGGAGGATTACAATCTGGCCCTGGGTATCAACTTTGACTTTACCAGCTTGGCCTTTGCCAACCGGACCCTGATGGGGCTCATGAGCGCCGACGCCGACCTGCAGAGCGCCCTATGGACCGGGGGGGCGGGGCAGCTCCAGGAGATCTTCGAGGAGAGCATGGCCGCCATCGGAAAGCCCGCCGGGGAGCTGAGCAAAAAGGACCGGATGCGGCTGGTGGCCCTGATGGATCAGAAAAACGCCTTTTCCTTCCGGAAGTCGGTGCCCTTTGTGGCCGCCCGGCTGAAGGTGTCCCGCTATACGGTATATAAATATTTGGACGAGCTGGCCCAGGAAAAGGCGGCTCAAAAGGAGCAGAAGGAGTGAGGGAGTATGTATAAGGAACAGATCGATGCCTACTTCGAGCGCGCGGATGTGCGCGCTGACCTGATCGCCGCCGTGGGGCGGCTGGTGGGGGTCAAGAGCGTGCGGGAGGAGCCGGCGCCCGGCGCCCCCTTTGGTCCCGGTCCCAGGGCCGCTTTGGACGAGGGGTTGAAGCTCTGCACCGAGATGGGCTTTGCCGCAAAGGATTATGACCACTATGTGGGCCTTGCCGACCTGAACGACAAGGAGACCCAGCTTCACATCCTGGGCCATCTGGACGTGGTGGGGGAGGGGACCGGCTGGAATACCGATCCCTATACCTGCGTGGAGAAGGACGGCATGCTCTACGGCCGTGGAGTCAGCGATGACAAGGGCCCCGTGGTGGCCGCCCTCTTTGCCATGAAGGCCATCCGTGATCTGGGCATCCCGGTGAGCAAGAATGTCCGGCTCATCATGGGCACCGACGAGGAGTCCGGGTCCCAGGACATCGCCTATTACTACGCCCGGGAGCCTTACGCCCCCATGACCTTTACCCCGGACGCCGACTTCCCGGTGATCAATGTGGAGAAGGGGCACTATCACCCCAACTTCGGCGCCAAATGGGCCTCTGAAACGGTTACCCCCCGTGTGTCCGCCATGACCGGCGGCTTCCGGGTGAATGTGGTGCCGCCTGAGGCCGAGGCCACCGTGCTGGGCGTGGCTCCCGCCGATCTGGCCAACCTGTGCGCCGGGGTGGAGGAGCGCTCCGGGGCTAAGTTTACCGTCAATGAAATTGAGGGGGGCGTGAAGGTCCACTGTTTGGGCAAGAACGCTCACGCCGCCATGCCCGAGGGAGGCATCAACGCCATCCAGGCCCTGCTGGAGGTGCTGGCCCGTCTGCCCCTGGCCGATTGTCCCAGCACCAAGGCGGTCCGGGCCATGGCCGGGCTCTTCCCCTTCGGGGACCTGTACGGCCGGGCTCTGGGCATCGCCCAGTCGGACAAGAGCGGCGATCTGACCCTGAACCTTGCCATCATCAAGTTGGAGGAGAACGGCTTCCAGGCCCTTTTCGACTCCCGGGTGCCTGTGTGCGCCAACCGGGAAAACTGCGCCCAGGTGTGCGAGGCCGCCTTTGAAAAGTGCGGGATCGAGATCTTTGGAGGGAAGGAAATGATGCCTGCCCACGAGGTGGAGGCCGACTCCCCCCTGGTCAAGACCTTGCTGAAGTGCTATTCCGACGTGACCGGAGTGGCTGATCCCCAGCCCATCGCCATCGGCGGGGGCACCTATGTTCACGACATCCCCGGCGGCGTGGCCTTCGGCTGCGACTTCCCCGGCTTTGACCCCAAGATGCACTCGGCCAACGAGCAGGCCAGCGTGGAAAATCTGCTGAAGTCGGCCCGGATCTTTGCCCTGGCCATCGCCCGGCTCTGTGCCTGAGCGGAAAGCGGGATTTGACATGAGACTGCGCAGGAAGCTGACTGCCCTTTTGCTGGCGCTGGCCCTGGCCCTTGGGCTGTGTGCCTGCCGGCAGGAGGAGCCTCAGGCGAGCTTTGACGCCAAGGTTTATGTAGAGGGCCTGCTCCAGTGCGCCTATCAGGGGGAGCCCTCCCAGGAGTATCTGGACCTGGTAGGCATCACCGAGGAGCAGGGGCAGAGCGTCTATGAGAATTCCCTCTATCTGGAGGCACAGGTGTTCGCCTTTCTCTACAACATTGAGTATCCCAACGACCTGTATGAGGAGATCATGGACCTCTACCGGGAGATCTTCAGCCACGCAAAGTTCCAGGTGGTATCCGCCGTTTTGGAGGAGGATGGCTCATATTCGGTGCAGGTGGATATTGAACCCATCGACATTGTCCAGAAGGCGGCGGGAAAGCTGGAGGAGGCAAAGAAGCCCTTCTTTGAGAAATATCCTTCTGCGTCTCTGAACACCATGACCACCAAGGACTATCAGGCCTATGACGCCGAGTGGGCACGGCTGATCATCGACACCTACAAGGAGATCCTGCCGGATACCGGCAATTTAGAGAAGCGGTCGGTGACCGTGAAGCTGGAAAAGAACGAGGAGGGCTATTACACCATCAGCGACGAGGAGTTCAAGAAGTTAGGGGAGTATATCATTGATTACAGCGTCCCGGAACCCGTCGCCACGCCCAGCCCCGAGCTCTCTGGGGAGCCTGAACCCTCCCCGGACGGGGAGAGCTCACCCGCTCCGGACGGAGAGCCCACCCCCACGCCGGGGGAGAACGACCCGGTGCCGCCCACCACGGCAAGTCCCCTGCCCGAACCGGAGGACCAGGAGAGCGAAGGGCCCGAAGAGAGCAAATTGCCTCAGGAGAGCCCGGAGGAAACCGAATAAGCAAAGGGAAAGCCGGGCATTGCCCGGCTTTTCTGCTGTCTATGGATCCTCAGTCCTGCAAGGTGAGAATGGAGACCTCGTAGGCCACCCGGTCCTCCTCCCGACCGTCAGTGACCTTATGGTAAACCCGGCTCTGGAGCCGTCCGGTCAGGTGGAGACTGTCCCCCACCTCCAGCTCTCCGCAGGCCCGGGCCAGGCCGCCCCATGCGATGCAGGGCAGGTAGTCGGCCCGGCCGTAACGCCGGTTCACCGCTAAGAGAAGGTCGCAGATCTCCCGGCCCAGGGGGGTCCGCCGGACCACCGGCGCCTTGCACAGCACCCCCCGCAGCTCCAACTGGTTGGCGTGCTGTTCCTGGGAGGGGGAGATGTGCTTGGCGAAAAAGGTGATGATGAGCCGTCCGCCCACGCCGGTGTGGTTGTTGAAGGACCGGACCTCCCCCATGCAGGTGTAGGCTTCGCCGGGCTCCACCGGGCAGGAGAGGAGAAGGTCCTGGGAGAGGACCACGTTCAGGGTATCGGTGGCCCCCGAGAGCCGCTCCACCTCCAGAGGGAACACATAGTAGGTCACACCGTGATTGGCGTGGGAGATCCTTGGGGCGGCCAAAGCCCGCCCGCGGAGAAGACCCTGATTCAAGCTGTCAACGTCCATGACTGTCACGCTCCTGTATGTAATGGCCGGCTTTGCCGCCGACGGTACAGGATATGAGACAGGCCCCTGGGATATGCGGGAAAAAGCACGGGCCTTCGGAAAGACTTTCCTTTCCGGAGGCCCGTGCTTTGCTGTATGTATGCTTATTCGTCGGCGTCGTCGGAGGCTTCCTGCCCCTCCAGCCTGGAGACCAGGGCCCACTCCACCCGGCGGTCAGTGAGCTTTTCCACCTTGATATGGAGCCCGTAGGCGTCCACCTCGGGGCAGACCCCGTCGGCGGGGATCACGTCCAACCGGGCGAACACCAGACCGCCCAAGGTCTCGGCCTCCTCGTCCTCGGGGAACTCCACGCCTAAAGCCTCCCCCAGGTCCTCCAATTCGGTGCTGCCTGCCACCCGCCAGACCCCGTTCTCCAAAGGAATGATCTCCTGCTCGTCCTGGGGGTCGAACTCATCGTAAATATTGCCCACCAGCTCCTCGATCAGGTCCTCCATGGTTAGGATGCCGCTGGTGCCGCCGTACTCGTCCACCACCACGGCAAAGTGGACCTTCCGGCTCTGCATATCCCGGAACAGCACGTCGGTACGCACGGTCTCGGGGACGAAGTAAGCCTTCCGCAGCAGCTGCCGCAGGGATTTG
>JAGBDQ010000230.1 GCA_017937415.1 Oscillospiraceae bacterium | reverse complement strand
GTGAACCGGGAGATGCGGAAGGTGGATGCCCCCACCGATGTTTTGAGCTTCCCCATGTTTGAATTTGCTCCGGGGGACAAGCCCACTGAGGCCGATGCCGACCCCGGCTCCCGCCTGGTCCCCCTGGGGGACATGGTGCTGAACCTGGACCGGGTGAAAAGCCAGGGGGAGGAGTACGGCCACGGCCCCCGGCGGGAGTGCGCCTATCTGGCCGTCCACTCCATTTTACATCTCCTGGGCTACGACCACATGGACGACGGCCCCATGAAGGCCCAGATGCGGGAGAGGGAGGAGGCTATCCTGGACAAGCTGGGGATCACAAGAGAGGAGTAAAAGGAATATGGGACGGAAGATCGTGTTTTGGATCATCATATTGCTTTTCGGAATTGAAATATTTGGATTGGCAATGGGACATATCGGCGAGCCTATCCGCCTTGATCTGGCTTTAGCCCAGCTGCTGGTCCTGATTATCCCCGTCCGCAGTGTGCGCCCTAATGGTGTAAGGTTATATAGTGCAATGCTTTACCGGGTGGTGTCCGCTGTCGCTGACGATGGGAGGCGGGAGCGTATAGTGCAGTTTTACCCAAGAAATTTTGAACCCTGGGACCAATAATTAAAAACCGCTCCAAACAAAAAGGAGGATCACCTAAATGAACACACCAAAGACCAAAGCCGGCATGATCGCCATTGTGGGCCGGCCCAACGTAGGCAAGTCCACCCTCACCAACGCCCTGGTGGGGGAGAAGATCGCCATTGTGTCCAGCAAGCCCCAGACCACCCGGAACCGGATCTGCGCCATCGTGGACCGGGAGGAGACCCAGTTCGTATTTCTGGACACCCCCGGTCTCCACAAGGCCCGGACCCGGCTGGGAGATTACATGGTGGAGGTAGTCCACCAGAGCGTCAGCGACGTGGACGCCGCCCTCCTGCTGGTGGAGCCCATCCCCAACGTGGGCGCCCCCGAGGCCGAGTTGATGGCCGAGCTGAAAAAGCGCCGCATCCCCACTGTGCTGGTCATCAATAAGATCGACACCGTGGAGAAGGAGAAACTGCTCTCGGTCATCGCCGCTTATACCCAGGACTATCAGTTCGCCGCCGTCATGCCCATCTCGGCCAAAAAGGGGGACGGGGTACCCGACCTTTTGGACCTGGTGGAGGGTTACCTGCCCGAGAGTCCCTGGCTCTTCCCGGCGGGGGAGGTCACCGATCAGCCCGAGGCCCAGGTCTGCGCCGAGATCGTGCGGGAGAAGCTGCTCCTGTGTCTGGATAAGGAGGTCCCCCACGGCACGGCGGTGGAGCTGACCCGGTTTGTCGAGCGGGAGGACGAGGTCATCGAGTGCGACGCTACCATTTACTGTGAGAAGGAGTCCCACAAGGGCATCATCATCGGCAAAAACGGGGCTATGCTGAAGAAGATCTCCACCCTGGCCCGGGAGGATATGGAGAAGTTTATGGGCACGAAAATTTTCCTCCAGACCTGGGTGAAGGTGAAAGCAAATTGGCGGGACAACCTGAACCTGATCCACAATTTCGGGTATCGGGAAGAATAGAGCGTAAATTTTTCCTGACATAATCCTATCCGACCAGCCCAAGCTAACCCTATCAAAAAGATGGGGAGGGCCTGGCCATGGATGAACGGAATGCCTGGGAGCTGTTTCAAAAGACCGGACTGCCCGAAGCGTACAGCCTTTACTGTTCGCTCCGGGAGGAAAGAGGAGGCGCAAAGGCGTGGCACACACCGTCACAAGGGGACTTGTCCTGCGGGAAGTCAATTACAAAGAATCCGATAAAATACTGACCGTTCTGCTGGAGGGACAGGGAAAGGCCACCATCAAGGCCCAGGGCTGCCGCCGGAAGAACAGTCCCCTTTCGGCGGCGAGCCAGCTTTTGGTCTGGTCTGACATGACCCTCTATGACTATCAGGGACGGCTTTCTCTGAAGGAGGCCGCCACCCAGAATGAGTTCCGGGGCGTCCGGGAGGACCTGACCAAGCTGGCCCTGGGCTCTTACTTTGCCGAGGTGTGCGAGGCGGTGGCCGAGGAGGGGGTGGACACCCCGGGCCTGCTGCCCCTGATCCTCAACTCCCTTTATGCCCTGGACAAGCTACATAAGCCGGAGCCCCTGGTCAAATCGGCCTTTGAACTGAAATTGAGCTGCCTTATCGGCTACGAGCCCCTGCTGGAGGGCTGCGCGGTCTGCGGCACGGAGGAGCCTATCGAGCCCCAGCTCAATCTCAGCGAGGGCGTGCTCCATTGCAAGTCCTGCCGCCGGGAGCTGGGGGAGGACAGTATCTCCCTGCCGCTGGACGCCGCCACCCTCTCGGCACTTCGTTACATCGTGCATTGCGATCCCCGCAGGCTGTTCTCCTTTCAGCTTGGGCCGGAAGCCCTGGAAAGCCTTTCCGGGGTCACGGAAAGCTTCCTGCTCACCCAGCTGGAGCGGGGCTTCCGGACCCTGGATTTTTACAAGGGCCTTTTGACGTAGGCCGGGGGGCAAAGCATGCATAAAAAATGGCGGCGAGGCCCTCGGGAAGTTCCCGGGGGCCTTGCATTTTTCGGCTGACACGCTATAATAAGAGAGAAAAAGACCGAAGGGGGGGCAGGGACATGAGCAAGGGAAAACCAAAGCGTGTAAAGAAGGCCCAGGGTATGGACCGGATAAAAAAATACGTCATCATTTTGCTTTCCCTGGTGCTTTTGGTGAGTGTGGGGAACCTGCTGCGTGAGCTGTGGGATTACCGTCAGGGGGAAGAGACCTACGGGGAGGCCGAGAATCTGGTGGATTTGCCTGATTTCTCCCTTCTGCCCGCGCCGGTCCATACGCCCGTAGCCTCCGCCGGGCCTACGCCTGTACCTACCCCAGTGGAGAGCGGGGAAGAGGCCCAGCCCGGGGAAAGCGCGGAGCCGACTCCTACGCCGACGCCATATATCGATCCCTACGCCGACGCGCTCAGCGCCATGGACTTTGCCGCTCTGCGGGAAGTGAATGACGAAGTCATCGGTTGGATCGTGATCCCAGGGACCACCATCTCCTACCCGCTCCTTCAGGGCGAGGACAACACCTATTATCTGACCCACACCTGGAAGGGACGTTGGAGCTCGGTGGGAGCCATTTTCATGGAATGTACCAGCAACCCTGCGCTCACTGATTTCCACACCATCATATATGGCCACAATATGCGCAACGGCTCTATGTTTGGCGCATTGCAGAGCTATCGGAATCAGAGCCATGTGGATGCCCACCCCAGCGTGTATGTGACGGTGGACTCCGGGACCTACCGGTTTGATATTTTCTCTGTTTACCAGGCCAATGTGGACAGCAACACTTATCAGATCGGTTTTTCCGGCGAGCAAAGCAAACAGACCTTCCTGGATGACTGCCTCTCCCGTTCGGTGGTCTCTACCGGGGTGACCCCTCATACCTATGACAGGATCCTTACCCTGTCCACCTGTACCAACATCGGAGGCAAGACCATCCGCTGGGTGGTCCAGGCCGCCTGCGCAGGCGAGCTGCCCGCGGCTGAAGAGACTCCGGTGTTTGAGGAGAGTCCGGTACCTGAAGAGACTCCAACGCCAGAAGAAACGCTGGTACCCGAAGAAACACTGCCCCCCGAAGAGACACCGACCTACGAGGAGACTCCGGCACCCGAAGCGGCGCCAACTCCTACACGGCCCCCGGCTCCTGTGCGGACTCCTGCTCCCACATCGGTGCCGACTCCGGAGCCGACACCGACACCAGAGCCGACTCCGGAGCCTACCCCAACCCCAGAACCGACCCGAATGCCCGAGGAGACGCCGATGCCTGAGGAGACGCTCCAGGATCAGGAGGGCGTACCCATGGAGGAGGCTCCCCAGATCCCGGGCATGGGATCATTTGCCCCGCCGACGGCGAGTCCCGCACCGGAAGAGACCATGACCCCGCCGTCGGAAACAGGGAAGGAGTGAGGGCGTTGACATTGGATCAAGGAAGTCTGGGACAGAGCTATACCGTTACCCAGATCGATCTGCCCGACCAGGTGGCCCACCGGCTGGAGGCTCTGGGTATGACGCTGGGCACCCAGGTGCTTGTGCTGGAGCGGAAAGAAAAAGGCCCATCGGTACTTAAGATCCGTGGGACACGGGTGGCCCTGGGTCGGGGGATCACCCAAAAAATCGAGGTAGTGTAACATGGCAAAGCAACTGACTGTGGCTTTCATCGGTAATCCCAACTGCGGAAAGACCACCCTTTTTAACGCGTACACCGGGGCCAACCTGAAGGTGGCCAACTGGCCGGGGGTCACGGTGGAACGGGTGGAGGGCACCCTGAAGGACCACGACCTGAACATCCGCCTGGTGGACCTGCCCGGCACCTACTCCCTTACTTCTTACACCATGGAGGAGCAGGTTTCCCGGGAGTTTATCCTTTCGGACGAGGTGGACGTGATCATCGACGTGGTGGACGCCTCTGCCCTGGAGCGGAACCTGTATCTCACCCTCCAGCTTTTGGAACTGGGTAAGCCGGTAGTGGTAGCCCTCAATATGATGGACATTGTCACCAAGCGGGGCATGGAGCTGGACCTTCACCGCCTTCCTGAGATGCTGGGCGTTCCCGTGATCCCGGTGTCGGCCCGGAAGCGGACTGGCCTGGAGGTGCTGATGCACGCCGCTGCCCACCACGCTGACCACGCCACCCACGACCCCATCATCCATGAGCACGCCTGGCATGGCAGCGAGGCCTCTGCCGCCTCCGCCGACCTGGTCAAGCACGGTCAATATGCCATGGTCTACGATGAGCTGTTGGAGTTTCGCATTGATGGCATCCAGGCGGCTCTCCAGCGTAAGTGGCCTAATCTTCCAAATCCCCGTTGGCACGCTATCAAACTGCTGGAGGGGGACGCGGCCATCAAGGAGAAGTGCCCGGTAGAGCTGCCCGACTTGCTGGATAAAAGCTATGAGACCGAGATCATCAACCAGAAGTTTGAGTTTATTGAGGAGATCATGGAAGAGGTTCTGGTCCACCGTGCCGAGAAGGCCGCCCTCACTGAGAAAGCTGACCGGGTGCTGCTCCACCCGGTATGGGGTCTGCCCATCTTTTTAGGCATCATGGCCTTGGTGTTTTTCCTTACCTTCACCGTGGGCGATTTCCTGGCGGGCTATTTCGAGCAGGGGATCGAATGGTTTTCCGGCTTTGTGGGAGATACCCTTATTGGCTGGGGGGTAGGGGAGCTGCTGGTGGCCCTCATCACCGACGGCATCATCGCCGGGGTGGGCAGTATCCTGACCTTGCTTCCCAACATCTTTATTCTTTTCCTGGCCCTGGCCTTCTTGGAGGACACCGGCTACATGGCCCGGGTGGCTTACATTATGGACCGTATTATGGGTAGGCTGGGACTGTCCGGCCGGGCGTTCCTGCCCATGGTGCTGGGCTTTGGATGTTCGGTGCCCGCCATCATGGCTTCCCGGGCCCTGGAGAGCCGCCGGGATCGGTTCAAGGTCATGCTGGTGACCCCCTTTATGTCCTGCTCGGCAAGGCTTCCCATCTATATTCTGTTTTCCCAGCTCTTCTTCGGGAGGTACGCCATGGCAGCCGCCTACTCCATGTATCTTATTGGTATTCTGGTGGCCCTGCTGGTGGCGTTGGTGATCCATACCATGGAGAAGAACAAGGGCATTGAGAAAAATGACCTGCTCATCGAGCTGCCCGAATATAAAATGCCTTCGGCCCGTACAGTGGCGGTCTATGTGTGGGAGAAGGTGAAGGACTACCTGACCAAGGCGGGTACTATCATCTTTGCAGCCTCCATTCTTCTGTGGTTCCTTCTGAACTTTGGCCCCGGCGGCTATACGACCCAGATGGAGAATAGCTTCGCCGCTGCCATCGGTCATGCCCTTGCCCCTGTGATGGCTCCCGCCGGGCTGGGCTTCTGGCCCATTGTGGTGGCTATCATCGCCGGTATCAGCGCCAAAGAGGTGGTGGTGTCCTCTACAGCCATTCTCTTCCGGGTGGCCAATGTGAATTCGGCGGCTGGTATGGCCGCTGTCCATGCCGGACTCGCTGCCATGGGTTTTGGCCCCCTGAACGCATACTGCATGATGGTGTTCTGCCTTCTGTATATCCCCTGCGCCGCCACCATCGGTGTCATCAAGCGGGAGTCGGGGAGCTGGAAATGGACCGCCTTCTCGGTGTGCTTCCAGGTGGCGGTGGCCTATCTCATGAGCTTCCTCATCTATCAGCTCGGCGGCTTGTTCCTGTGAAAAAGTGCCGTGTAACCGTTACGCCTCAATGGTTACACGGTGTTTTTACTTTTTGACGCCTAAAGGAATTTGGCAAAATGCACAAAAACCGGGATGAAAATTTGTGCAAAATGCCGAAACGCTTTTGAAAGAAAAAATGGAATTTGTAACCGGTTTTGTAACCGGAATATGCTATAATACGATCACAAGGCAAAAGGCGTACGCCTTTTTGTCTCCCATTCTGGGAGACAATGAATACTCGGTCTTGAATCGAAAGGAGAGAGTACGATGACAAGAAAGCTGAAAAAAGTCCTGGCCCTTCTTTTGACTCTGAGCATGGTGATGGGTATGTTCACCGTGGGAGCCATGGCAACGGAGGGACAGAATAAAAACGCTTCACGGGCGGTTTGCACTCACTGGGATACATTGGGCGTAAAGAGTACCTGGGAAACCGTTAGTGTTACGCCTGCGACATGCACAACAAACAAGATTGAGCATCAGGAATGTAGCAAGTGCCATGACATACGGGATCATGAGGTTCTTGGCAGCAAAGTGGACCACACATGGTCCACTGGCGATGACATCAAGGTTTTCGTCGAACCGCGCTGTCAGGTCGTTGGGACCGGTTACCACTACTGCACTGTGTGCGGTGAGAAAGATATGCTTCACCCGGTTACAATTCCCAAACTTGGGCATGACTTTGTCCTTACGAAGAACGCGGTTGATCCCGGCAGTATTGCTGGCTACGACCTTGATCGGAACCATACGGTAAGGTGTACCAGATGCGGTGTGTTTGAGGTCCGGGATCACAAATACGTCAAGACCTGTATTAAGCATGAGTATTGCTCTGTCTGCGGCCATAAAAAGGTGAACGGTGAGTTGGGGCTCCACACGCCCGACAGCAACTGGAGCTACGATGAGACCAATCATTGGCACAAGTGTGTTGGGGACGTGGCCTGTACCAAGAGATTTGACGAGGCCGCCCACACCTGGGCCCGGAAGGATGACACCTATGTGGACGCGCCCGACTGCACCACCGACGGCACTGCCGTGTATGTGTGCACCTGCGGCGCGGAGAAGACCCAGACTGTGCCCGACTCCCAACTGGGCCACGAGTGGGCTACCGAGTGGAGCAAGGACGAAATCAATCATTGGCACGTCTGTACCCGTGAGGGATGCAATGAGATAAATGAGGTGGCTGCCCATACCTGGACCCGGAAGAATGACACCTATGAGCGCGCGCCCGGCTGCACCACCGACGGCACTGCCGTGTATGTGTGCACCTGCGGCGCGGAGAAGACCCAGACCG
>JAGBDQ010000229.1 GCA_017937415.1 Oscillospiraceae bacterium | reverse complement strand
GTCCTCCCAGGCCTGCTCCCCGTGCCCCGGCCGGGTGACAGCCAGATACTCCTCCACCGTGGCGCCGTTGAGGGAGATGGAGACCGTATCGATCCGCCCGGCCATCTCGGGGGTGACATCCCGGCCGTTGATGTGGTTGCCGTGGCCGTTGGTGTTGATGCGGATGGGCAGCGTGGCTCCCTGCTCCTTCAGCCGGTCCACCGTCCAGGCGATGTCCTCCCAGCGGAACATGGGCTCCCCGAAGCCGCAGAACACCAGCTCCCGGTACTTCGAAAGGTCCCGCCGGGCAAAGTCGGCCAGGATCTCTTCGTGGGTGGGCTCATGCTCCAGCCACAGGTCGTCGGCGTAGATGCTCCCCTTGTGGCCGTTTTGCCGCAGGCAGAACACGCAGGAACAGTTGCAGCGGTTGGTCAGGTTTACATAAAGTGCTCCCTCGTACTCGTAGGTAATGGTCATCATCAGGCATTGTCCTCCAATCCAAAAAATCGCAAACCATTTAGAAATGTGAGCTCTGCAGCCTCTTCCGGGTCGAGCCCTTTCACCTGGGCCAGGATCTCGGCCACCCGGTAGACATAATTCGAATCGTTCCGCCGTCCCCGGAAGGGCTCGGGGGTCATATAGGGGGCGTCGGTCTCGATCATGATGCGCTCCACGGGCACCGCCGCCATGACCTCCAACGCCCGCCGGGCCTTTTGGAAGGTGACGTTCCCGGTAAAAGACACGTACCAGCCCATGGCCACCGCCTCTTTGGCGTCTTCGGCGGAGAGAGCGCAGCAGTGGAATACCCCCCGGGCCTTGGGATGGGCACGGACGATGTCCAGAGTGTCCTTGTGGGCGTCCCGGTCATGGACGATGGCGGGCAGGTTTAGCTCCTCGCTGAGGGAGAGCTGGGCGTCGAAGAAATCCCGGGAGTTTTTCCGGTCCTCGGGGGTCTTGACCCAGTAGTAGTCCAGGCCGATCTCCCCCACCGCCACGCATTTGGGGTGGGCGCACAGCTTTTTGACCTCCTCCAGGTCGGCCAGGGTCGCCCTCTCCAGATTCTCCGGGTGGAGCCCGGCGGCGAAGTAGAGGAAGGGGTACTGTTCGGCCAGGGCCAGGCTCTGGCGGCTGCTCTCCAAATCACAGCCGGGGCAGACCACCCGGCAGACCCCGTGGTCGGGGAGAGAGGAGAGGACGGCGTCCCGGTCGGGGTCAAAATGTTCATCGTAGTAGTGGGCGTGGGTGTCGAATAAGCGCATGGAATTCACCTCATTTGCTTTATCATACCCGGTTTCCTGGGAAAATGCAACCCAAATTCCTCTTGACATATCGAACAAACGTATTATAATAATAGTACATCCGTTTGAGAGGAGGGGCCGTTGTGGACCTGATGGAAAAGCTGAACATCTTGGCTGACGCCGCGAAATACGACGCGGCCTGCACCTCCAGCGGCGTGACCCGGGGCGGCAAGGCCGGGACCATCGGCAACGCCGGGAGCTCGGGCTGCTGCCATTCCTTCTCGGCGGACGGGCGGTGCATCTCCCTCCTCAAGGTGCTGATGACCAACCACTGCCGCTACGACTGCGCCTACTGCGTGAATCGCCGCTCCAACGACCTGCCCCGGGCGGCCTTCACCCCCCGGGAGCTGTGCGAGCTCACCATCCAGTTCTACCGCCGGAACTACATCGAGGGCCTGTTCCTCTCCTCGGCGGTGCTGAAAAGCCCGGATTACACCACCGAGCAGATGATCGAGGCCCTGCGGCTCCTCCGCACCGAGTACCACTTCCGGGGCTACATCCACGCCAAGGCCATCCCCGGGGCCGACCCCCTGCTCACCCACCAGCTTGGGCTGCTGGCCGACCGCCTCAGCGTCAACATCGAGCTGCCCTCCGAGCAGTCCCTGAACCTGCTTTGCCCGGACAAGTCCAAGGGGGCCATTTTAGCTCCCATGGCCCAGATTCGGGACGGCTCCGCCCAGTCCAAGGCCGAGCTGAAACTTTACCGCCACGCCCCCAAGTTCGCCCCGGCGGGCCAGTCCACCCAGATGATCGTGGGGGCCACCCCGGAGAATGACCTGCACATCCTGCGGCTCAGCGCCGGGCTTTACCAGAAGTATCAGCTCAAGCGGGTCTTTTTCTCGGCCTATATGCCGGTGTCCGACAACAAGCTCCTCCCCGCCCCCGCCGGGTTCAAGCCGCCCCTTCTCCGGGAGCACCGGCTCTACCAGGCCGACTGGCTCATGCGGTTCTACGGCTTTTCGGCGGGGGAGATCTTGGACGAGGACCACCCCAACTTTGACGCCGCGTTGGACCCCAAGAGCGACTGGGCCCTGCGTCACCCGGAGTTTTTCCCGGTGGAGCTGAACAAGGCGCCCTACGAGATGATCTTGCGGGTCCCCGGCATCGGCGTGCGGGGGGCCCAGCGGATCGTCACCGCCCGGCGGGTGGGACCTCTTACCTTCGAGGGGGTAAAGCGGCTGGGCATCGTCATGAAACGGGCCCAGTACTTCATTACTTGCTCAGGGCACTTTCTCCCCGGCCTCAAGTGCGGGCAGGAGACGGTGTACCGGCGGCTGGCCGGCCTGGAGCGGGAGGCTTTGCCCCCCGCCGGATTTGAGCAGCTCACCCTGTTTGATTCCGCCGCAAGTTGACATAATATAATTTACATAATATTATTAACATAATTAGTTTACGTAATTTAAGTGAGGTGAGGAAATGTCCACTGTCTGCTATCGTTACGACGGCACCTTTGATGGCTTTCTCACCTGCGTTTTTGAAAGTTATGTAAACAAAGAGCCCCCGGCGGAGTTTTTATTTTTTGATGACCCTGCCCTTACCCTCTGGGAAGAACGGCCGGTGACCACCCATCCCGCCCACGCGCGCCGGGTTTACGAGGGGCTGGGCAAAAAGACCTCGGCCGAATTCCGCGCCCAGATGGAGCGGGCCTATCTCACCTGCCTGCCTGACCGGGACATGATCCTCTACCGTCTCATCCGCCGGGGCTTTGACGAGGGGAACCGGGTGTGTAAGGACCTGACTGACCCGGACATGGCCAAGGTGACTCTGGCTCTTCAGAAGCTGTGGACCGAGTGGGACCACCTGAAGGGCTTTGTCCGCTTTTCTGAGCTGGACGGTTTTTTGGTGGGAGAGATCGAGCCCAAAAACCGTGTGCTCCCCCTGCTGGGCGGGCACTTTGCCGCCCGGCTCAATGGGGAAAAGTTAGTGCTCTACGACCGCACCCACCACGAGGCCCTCTTTGCCGCCGAGTTTCACTGGACCATCGAGCCGGTGGAGGAGTTCCGCATGGGAAAGGCCGGGGAGGAGGAGCTGGCCTGGCGGCGGCTGTGGAAGAGCTTTTTCAACACCATCGCCATCGAGGGCCGCATCAACCCCACGTGCCAGTCCACCCACCTGCCCAAGCGCTACCGCCACGTGATGACCGAGTTTATGGAGGAGGAGCCGGTGTCCCAAAAAAGTCTGCCGTAACCTTTTCTCTCCCCCTTTCCTTGCTTTTTCCGTCTCAGTTCTATATAATAGTGGTTACATTTGGCAAACAGGGGGAACCCTGTATCTGCAAAGGAGGAATCATGATGAACCTGACAGTTGGACAAAACATCCACGGCTTTACCGTCACCCGGGTGCGCCGGGAGGAGGAGCTTCACGGCTCCCTGGTGGAGATGACCCACGACAAGACCGGGGCCCAGCTCTGCTGGCTGGACAACGGGGAGGAAAACAAGCTCTTTTCCGTGGCCTTCAAGACCCTGCCCGAGGACAGCACGGGCGTGTTCCACATCCTGGAGCACTCGGTGCTGTGCGGCTCGGACAAATATCCGGTGAAGGAGCCCTTCGTGGACCTGATCAAGAGCTCCATGAACACCTTCCTCAACGCCATGACCTTCGGGGACAAGACCATGTACCCGGTGTCCAGCCGGAACAAGCAGGACTACCTGAATCTCATGAGCGTCTATCTGGACGCCGTGTTCGCTCCCGCCCTCCTCCGCAACCCCAACATCTTCTACCAGGAAGGGCGGCACACCGAGATCGGGGAGAACGGCGCCACCTCCTACAAGGGGGTTGTGTTCAACGAGATGAAGGGCGCCATGTCCAATGTGGACGAAAAGATCATGGAGGACCTGTACGCCCAAATCTTCCCGGACAACTGCTACCGGTTCAACTCGGGCGGCGACCCCAAGGTCATCCCCGACCTGACCTATGAGCAGTTCGTGGCCACCTACAAGAAGTTCTACCACCCCTCCAACGCCCGGTTCTGGCTGGACGGCTCGGTACCGGTGGAGGAGACCTTGGAACTCATCGACTCCTACCTCTCCAAGTATGAAAAGAGCACCGACCTGCCCGTGCTGAATCCCCAGAAGCCGGTGGAGAGCGAGAGCACCAACTATTACGAGATCGACAGCAACCAGTCCCCCGACAAGCGGGCTCTGTTGAGCTTGGGCAAGATCGTGTGCTCCTGGGAGGACCGGGAGAAGATCGCGGCCGCCCAGGTCCTGTGCGACTATCTGGCCGACACCAACGAGTCCCCCCTGAAGCGGGCCATCCTGTCCTCCGGTCTGGCCGAGGATGTGGACATGGGCATACACAATCACATCGCCCAGTCCATGATGCTCCTCATCATCCGCAACATGAACGACGCCGACAGCGGCAAGATCCGGGAGCTCATCCGGAACACCGCCGCCGACCTGATCAGCAAGGGCCTGGACAAGGCGGCCCTCACCGCCTCCCTCAACCGGCTGGAGTTCAAGGCCAAGGAGGGCAGCGAACCCCAGGGCCTGGAGCGGGCCATCAGCTCTCTGAACGGCTGGCTTCACGGGGGCGACCCCATGCTCTACCTGACCCACGACGCGGTCTTCGCCAAGGTGCGGAAGCTGGTGGAAAACGGCGGCTTTGAGGCGCTTTTGAAGGAGCTGCTGCTGGACGACACCGGGCTCTGCGTCCTCCACACCCTGCCCTCCAAGACCCTGGGCCAGGAGGAGCGGGAGGCCGAGAACGCCCGGCTGGCCAGGGAGCAGGCCGCCCGGAGCGCCGCCGACATCGAGGGCCTGAAAAAGCTGAACGCTGACCTGCTCCACTGGCAGCAGTCCGAGGACAAGCCCGAGGACGTGGCCAAGCTGCCCACCCTGCCCCTCAGTGAGGTGGGCCCCGACCCCCTCTGGGTGGAGACCAAGGAGAAGGATGTGGAGGGCGTAAAGGTCCTGTTCCACCCCGTCCCCTCCCAGGGCATCGTCCATCTGGCCCTTTATTTCCCCCTGACGGGCTACTCCCTGGAGGAGCTGACCCGCCTGTCCCTTCTGCCCTCCCTGCTGGGCGAACTGCCCACAGAGAAGCACACCGCCGGGGAGCTCCAGCAGCTTGTCAAGACCTATATTGGCACCCTGTCCTTCCGTCTGGAGGTCCAGGTGCAGAAGGGCAACACCGAGACCTGCACCCCCTGCCTCATTGCCTACGCCAGCGTACTGGAGGAGAATCTGGTCCCCGCCCAGGAGCTTCTCTGCGAGATCCTCACCTCCACCAAGCTGGATGAGGCCGACAAGATCCGTGAGATCGTGGCCCAGAAGGAGGAATACAACCGGCAGTTCGCCGTAAACGCCGGCCACATCCTGGGCCGCCTGGCCACCCAGGCCCGGTACTCGGCTGCCGGGGCCGTCCGGGAGGCCACAGGCCGGGGCTACACCGCCCTCAAGTATATCCACGACCTGGCCCAGAGCTTTGATGCCCAGGTCCCCGCCCTCATCGCCCTTCTGCAAAGCGCCCAGGAGAAAGCTTTGGGCAAGACCAACCTCATTGTCAGTGTCACCGCCACCACCGAACAGGATGTGACCGCCCTGCTGAAAGCCCTCCCCGCCGGAGAGAACCATCCTGCCTCCGCCCATTACGAGGCCAGCCTGCCCGTGCGTATGGGCATCCGCATCCCCGCCCAGATCTCCTTTGCCGAAAAGGGCGCCCACCTGTCCAGGCTGGGCACGGCCCACGCGGGCAGCCTGGATGTATGCACCAACATCCTCACTTACAGCTACCTGTGGAACGCAGTCCGGGTCCAGGGCGGCGCCTACGGCGTAGGGGCTATTGGTGCCCGGAACGGGGACCTGACCTTCCACTCCTACCGGGATCCTTCCCCCGCCCGCTCTTTGGGTGTCTATGACGACAGCGCCAAGTTCCTCCGGGAGTTCTGCGCCGGGGACGAGAACCTGACCAAATTTATCATCTCCACCATCGGCAGTTCTGAGCCCTTGGATGAGCCCGCCGTCCAGGGTACCAGGGCCGACACCCTGTGGTTTGCCGGCATCACCAAGGCCGCCCAAAAGGCCCTGCGGCAGCAGATCCTTGCCACCACCCGCCAGGATCTGCTGGACTGGTGCCCCGTGCTGGAGCAGGCCGCCAAGGAAGGTGCTGTCTGCGTGGTGGGCCACGAGGAAGCCCTGAAGGCCTGCGGCGAGTTGGAGATCGTCTCTCTGTAAGCTTTAGAATTATGTAAACTAATACCGCCCTGCCGATGATTCGGCAG
>JAGBDQ010000228.1 GCA_017937415.1 Oscillospiraceae bacterium | reverse complement strand
TCCACCGCCGTGCGCACCTTCTGCTCCCGCAGAAGAGCCTGGAGGTTGAGGCACCGCTGCTCAGTACCCGAGAGCACCACCACGGCAAAGCCGGCGGAAATATAGTGGGACAGGTCGCTCACCGCCGTTTCCAGGCTGACGCCGAAGGAGGGCAGCTGCTTGGCAGTGACCGAGATCAGAGCCCGGGGCCGCTGGGGATACTGGGAGGAGGTGAAGGCGTCCAGATAGGCCACCGGCCAATTTTCCAGCACCGCCGTCAGCTCCTCGGGGGTCAGGCAAAGCCGCCCCAACTGGGGGAGCAGGATCCCGCTCTCCCGAAGGGCGGTCACGTCCTCCCCCACCTGCCACAGATAGTTCTTGCACCGCTCCAGAAACCGGGGGGATTCGCTGATGAAAACCGTGGCCTCAGGGGGAAGATAGTCCACCGCGGAGGCCATTTTGGGGTAGATGAGTTCCAGATACCGATCCACCGCCGGGAAGGAGATCCCGCTCTCCAGCAGCTCCCTGTCCTGGCGGAGGGTGGCCAAAAGCTGATCGCTCTCCCCTTTCTTCACCGCCGCGGAGAGCCGCTGGTCCAGAGCCTTAGCCAGCCCGGCCAGTCCCCCGGGGGCGGCCTGGGGCAGCACCTCGGCTGCCGGCAGGATCACCCCTTCGGTAAGCCGGTCGGTCCGCCGCTGGCTGCCCGGGTCGAAGAGGCCCATGGAGTCCACCTCGTCCCCAAAGAACTCACATCGCACCGGCTGGGGATGGGCGGGGGAAAACACATCCAGGATCCCGCCCCGAAGGGCAAATTGGCCCACGCCCTCCACCTGGTCACAGCGGGTGTAGCCTCCGGCGGCCAGCCGCTCCGCCAGAACGCTCAGGTCATACTTTTCCCCCTCCCGCAGGGTGAAGCTCAACTCCTCCAGCTGTTCCGGAGGGATGGTCCTCTGCAGCAGGGCCTCAGCGGGGGCCACCAGAAAGGGGGCCTTTCCTTCCCGCAAAGCCCAGAGCACCCGCAGTCGCTTATGCTCCCACTCCCGGGAGACCACGGCGGCGTTGTGGAAGGTAAATTCCCGGGAGGGCAGCAGCAGTACCTCCTCCCCCGAGAGGGCCCCCAGGTCGGCCCGGAGCTTTTCCCCCTCGGCCTCGTCGGCGCAGAGCACCACCACCGGACGCCCGGTCCTCTCCCGGATCCCGGCAGCCAGGTAAGCCCGGTGGACAAGGGACGATCCGGACAGGGCAACCGGCGACCGCCCTGAATCCAGGGCTGCCGCCAGTTGTTCAAACTCCGGTATTTGGTTGAGGAAGTCAAGCAGATGCTTCATGGAAACCTCCGGGGGAGCCGCTCAGTTCCCACTCTCGGTGGGCTCCGGGGTAGAGGCCGGATGGAGCTCCTCGTTGAGGGCGGTGAGCTTCTCGTAAAAGTCCTTGGGGTCGATGGTCTCATAGACCGGCTCCACCTGGACCTGAGCCTCGTCCAGCCACTTTTGGGTCAGCTTGTTCATCATGTAGCTCTCGTTCACCTGGGTCTGGGCGTACTCCCGGACCGAGGTGTCGTCCACGGGGATCCGCATAATGATGTGGTAGCCGTAGTCGGTGGCAACGATGTCTCCCACCTGCCCGACCTCCAGGGCCAGGGCCCCGGCCTCGAACTCGGGCACCATCTGTCCGGAGTAGACAAAGGTGTAACCGTCGGGGGCGTAGAGGTCCCCGTTCTCGTCCCGGCCGTCCTCGCTGAACTCCTTCATGAGCTCGTCGAAAACCTCCTCGGAGTCGTTTTCCTCCAAAAGCCGCTCCCGCAGGTTGAGAGCCAGCTGGTAGGC
>JAGBDQ010000227.1 GCA_017937415.1 Oscillospiraceae bacterium | reverse complement strand
GGCGTGGCTCTCCCCGAAGAACTCCATGGACATGGAGTGGACCTCGCAGGCCTCCATGCCGGGCCAGACGTACTCCATGGGCACCCGGTCCCGGTTGAGCCAGGCGGCGAAGGCGTGGCCCGCCTCGTGGGTGACCACCTCTACGTCCCCCTGGGTGCCGTTGAAGTTGGCGAATATGAAGGGCACGTTGTAGTCGGGGATGGCGGTGCAGTAACCCCCCGACTGCTTGCCCTCGGTGGAGAGCACGTCCAGCAGCTCCCCCTCCAGCATGGTGCGGAAGAACTCGGAAGTCTCGGGAGAGAGCTCGTCATAGAAGTCCCGGCCGGCCTTCAGGATGTCGTCGGGGGTACCCACGGGCCGGGGGTTGCCCGAACGGAACTCTAAGGCGGCGTCGGCGAAGGAGAGGGGATACTCCACCCCCAGGCGCTGGGCCTGCTCCCGGTAGATCTTGTCGGCCACGGGCACCAGATACTTTTGAACGGCGGCGCGGAACTTCTCCACGTCGTTCTTGTCGTAGCAGTTCCGGCCCATGCGGTAGTAGCCCAGGGTGGTGTACCCTTCGTAACCCAGGGCCTTGCCCATCTCGTCCCGGAGCTTCACCAGCTCGTCATAGAGCCGGTCAAACTCTGCCTGGTTGTCCTTGTACCACTGCCCCTCGGCCTTCCAGGCCGCCAGCCGCAGCTTGTCGTCCGCCCCGGTCTTGAAGGGGGTGAGCTGGCTCAGGGTATAGATCTTGCCCTCAAAGGGGATCTGGGCCGAGGCCAGCAGCTTCTCGTACTCGGTGGTCAGCTCGTTCTCCTTCTGGAGCTGGGGAATGATCTTGGGGTCGAAGGTCTTCAGGTCGATCTCGGCGTTGACGAACATCAGGTCCCCGTACTCGGCTTCAAAATCCTTGCGGAAGGGGGAGGCCAGCATGGCCATAGTCCAGGCCTGGGTATATTCCTGCAGCTCGGGGTAGGTGGCGTTCCAGAACTTGTTCTCGCCGTCGTAGAACTCATCCCGGGTGTCGATGGAGTGGCGCACGCTGGCCAGGGTGCTCTGGGTCTGGATGTGCTTCATCTGGGCTTCCTTCTCCAGAAAGACCTCCTTGGCCTGGGCGTAGCTCTGGGCGCTCTTCAGCTTTTCCACCAGAGCCGCCAATGTGGCCTTCAGCTCCTCCGGATCGGGCCGCTGGTACTTCATTTCCTTGAACTTGACCATAGTATTCTTCCTCCTGACAATAAATAATCTGTATTCCACCTTATTATATATTGCGCATAGGCGTTGGCTCTTTTTCTCTTTAACATCCTGAAGAAATATTATAACCTTTTTCCACGCCGTTTGCAAGTACAACTTTTCGTCTGCCCCGCTATCCGCTCTCTTTCCCTTTCCTTGTCTCCCGTTGTTTTTCACAAACAGCCCTTTACTTGTCCGCTTTTCCCTGTTCATTCTGCTTAAAAAATGGAAATTTCGCAAATAACCGCAGTTTTATCCAGTAGATAAATCCGCCATCCTTTTGTAAAATATGGTTATCCCGAAGGTGGAAACCGGTTCGTTGTTTGTCGGTTTTCACAAAAGTTTCCCAAAAATCCCCCGCTGTCCCAAAAATCAAAAAAAGGAGGATCCCATCATGAAAAAGCGCGTACTTGCACTGACCCTGTCCCTTGCTCTGATCGTGGGCATCTTCGCCGGCTGCGGCAAGAAGGACCCCGATCCCACCCAGAACCCCAACCCCACCCAGCCGGTGGGCGGGGAAGAGACCCAAAAGCCCAACAATCCCCCCGCTGAGAATCTGACCGCGGTCCAGAAGATCATCAAAGAGGCCGAGAGCATGACCTGGGAAGAGCTGGCCGCCAAGGCCATCGAGGAGTCCAACGGCAAGACCTTCTACGGCGTGGGCAACTCCAGCCGCGGCAAGTCCGCCCTGCCCCTGTTCATCGAGGCCCTGCAGGCCATTGACTCCGGCTATACACTGAACTTCGAGTGGCAGCAGCCCAAGAACAACAAGATTTTTGACCAGCTCACCGCCGACGGCCTGAAGGATACCGGCACCTTCGCCATGACCCTCATTCAGGACGGCAACCAGATCGAGTCCAAGATGGTCCAGACCGGGATCCTGGATACCTTTATCCCCAAGGCCTGGGCCGAGGCCAACGGCACCACCGCCGACGCGGTCACCGGCTACCTGCCCCTCCAGACCCTGAACAAGGTCTTTATGTACAACAACCAGGGCTCCAAGACCTACACCAACTGCTGGGACTTCGTGGCCGAGGGCGAGCACGGCCTGTACATGGACATCGACTCCGAGATCGTGGGCAAGAACTTCCTGTATATGCTCACACGTGAGGATTACGCCACCTGGCTGAAGGAGGCCTTTGAGGCCCTTCCCGCCGACAAGCAGGGCCAGTTCAAGCCCACCATCGACGCCATGGCTTCCGACGCCGCCGACCTGGGCCTGGGCGCCAACGGCAAGTACGCTCTGGCCTGGATCAAGCTGTGGGTGGAGTCCTACAACGCCCAGACCGACGACGGCCCCATCTGCAACACCCTGGTGGATAAGTCGGCCGCCGACCAGTTCGGTCTCCTGGTCTACTCCAAGCTCCGCTCGGTGGAGGAGTCCGACTCGGTCTCCAAGAACAACATCAACGTGGCCGCTTATGACGACGGCTATCAGGGCATCGGCGGCTACGGCTACTGCCACTATCTGTTTGTCACCGACAACTCCCCCCTGCCCTGGACCGCCTGCGCCTTCATCTACTACATGACCTGCACCGTGGACGGCTTCTCCGCCTGGGGCAAGGACATGGGCGGTTATTCCTCCAACCCCACCGTGGCCGCTGACACCGAGGCCAAGTACGGCCACTCCAAGGGCGGCATGGCTGAGGACGGCGTCACCGTGGAGTTCGAGTGCAAGAACGACCGGGGCTATGACTGGTGGACCACCGACGGCAAGCTGGTCCTGGAGGATCCCGAGTACTGCGCCAGCGTGGCCTTCACCGTAGGCTCCTGGATCGAGATGCTCACCAAGTACAGCGCCGGCTAAGTCTCAAGGGAGAGCTTCGCCTCTTCACCGATTTTCAAGGCCTGACTTGAATAAGCCGCAATATAGGCGCCCCTGGAACGGTTCGCCGGGCCAGGGGCGCCTTTCAAAAATTCTTCAGGCAGCGTCTTGAGGAAGGAGCGTTTATATGAACGATCTGGCAAGCCCCAACCGTTCCGCCATTTTCCGCAACAAGCTGAAAACCTACTTTTCCCAGCCTTACAATGTGATCCTGCTCCTGTTCGGCATTGTGGTGACCGTCACCACCATCGCCCCCATCCTGGCCATTGTGAAGGACACCTTCTCCATCCACCCGGGTACCATCGACCAGCACCTGACAGGTATGACCTCGGGGTACACCATTGTCAACTGGACCGACCTGTTTACCAGCCGGATGGCCAAGACCAACCTCTGGACACCCCTGTGGAACACGGTGCTGCTGGCGGTGGGCACCTGCGTGGTGGCTATTCTCTTCGGCGGGATCGTGGCATTTTTAGTGACCAGGACCAATATGGCCTGGCGGAAGTACATCAGCTCCATCTTTATCTTCCCCTACATCATGCCCCAGTGGACCCTGGCGGTGGTGTGGCAGAACCTCTTCAACTCCAACGCCGTCACCGGCACCTCCAACGGCCTGCTGGCCTCCCTCTTCGGCATCAATATGCCTCTGTGGTGGTGCAAAGGCATCTTCCCCAGCCTGATGGTGCTGGGTCTTCACTACGCCCCCTTCGCCTACATCCTCATTGGGGGCATCTTCCGCAACATGGACGCCAACTTAGAGGAGGCGGCCACCATTCTGGACACCCCCCGGTGGAAGATCGCCTTCCGGGTGACCCTGCCCATGGTGAAGCCCGCCATCCTCTCCACCATCCTGCTGGTCTTCGGCTCGGCCATGGGCTCCTACCCGGTGCCTCACTACCTGGGCCTGACCACCCTCTCCACCAAGTACGTCTCCATGAACTCGAAATATACCGGCGAGGCCAGTATTCTGGCCATTATCATGATGATCTTTGGCGTGGTCATCATGCTCATGAACCAGATGAGCCTGAAGAGCCGGAAGAGCTACACCACCGTCACCGGCAAGTCGGGCCAGATCTCCAAAGTGAACCTGGGCAAGGCGGGCAAATATATTGTGGCCCTGGTGCTGGTGATCGTCACCTTCTTCACCTCCATCTTCCCCATTGTCTCCTTCACCTTTGAGACCTTCCTGCCCAACCCCGGCGACTACTCTTTCCTCTACACGGGCAACACGGACAACCTGACCACCAAGTGGTGGGTCACAGACGAGAACGTGTCGGAGAACGGTATGTACGGCCAGAAGGGCATTCTCCATAACGAGACCATCTGGAAGGCCTTCAAGGGCACCATGCTGGTGAGTATCGCCTGCGCCCTCTTAGCGGGCACCATCGGCACCCTCATCGGCTACGCGGTGAGCAAGAACCGGCGGGGGCGATGGGCCAACTATGTGTACAACATGGCCTTCCTCCCCTATCTGATGCCCTCCATCGCCGTGGGCGCCGCCTTCTTTATCCTGTTCTCCCAGGGGAGCATCAACCTCTTCAACACCTACACCGCCCTCATCATCGTGGGCACCATCAAGTACATCCCCTTCGCCAGCCGGACTGCCCTCAACTCCATGCTCCAGCTCTCGGGGGAGATCGAGGAGGCGGCCATCATCCAGAATGTGCCCTGGATCAAGCGGATGACCCGGATCATCATTCCCATCCAGAAGTCCTCCATCATCTCGGGCTTCATGCTCCCCTTCATGACCTGTCTGCGGGAGCTCTCCCTGTTCCTGCTGCTGTGTACCCAGGGCTTTATCCTCTCCACCACTCTGGACTACTTTGACGAGATGGGCCTGTACGCCTTCTCCAGCGGCATCAATCTGATCCTCATCATCACCATTCTGGTCTTCAACACCCTCGTGAACAAGCTGACAGGCGCCAGCCTGGACGAAGGGATAGGAGGTTAACACTATGCCGAAAATCGAACTGACCCACGTGACCAAGCGCTGGGATAAATTCTACGGCGTGGATGACCTGAACCTGGTCATCGAGGACAACGCCTTTGTCACCCTGCTGGGCCCTTCGGGCTGCGGCAAGACCACCACCCTCAGAATGATCGCCGGGCTGGAGACCCCCACCTCAGGCAAGATCACCATCGGGGACCGGGTGGTCTACGACTCGGAGGCGGGGATCAACGTGCCCCCTAACAAGCGGAAGGTGGGCTTTCTCTTCCAGAACTACGCCCTGTGGCCCAACATGACGGTCTATCAGAACATCTCCTTTGGCCTTTCCAACGTGAAGGAGGAGCTGCCCCAGATCGACTTTGAGGCCCGGAAGGCCGCCGCCCTCATCCGCATTCTCCAGAAACCCGACGATGTGGTGAAGACCGTGCAGGAGTGCGTGGACAAGAAGGGCAAGTTAGACGAGAACAAGGCCCACATTAAGCTCATTGACCGGTACGAGATCTCCATCTACACCGCCAAAGAGCTCATGAGCTACAAGCTCCACGAGACCATGGAGCCCGCCACCGTGGCCAAGGCCAAGCAGGCCGAGCTGGAGAAGGCTCTGAAGGCCGCCCAGGAAAAGTGCCGCGCCGAGGGCTGCGTCTTCGGCGACGACTTCACCTGCCTGAAAGACGGCAAGCCGGTCACCAGCGTGCGGAAGCTCTCCAAGGAGGAGATCGACCTCAGCGTGCGCCGGGTGGCCCGGATCGTAAAGATCGGTATGTTCATGGACCGCTACCCCGCCGAGCTCTCCGGCGGCCAGCAGCAGCGGGTGGCCATCGCCCGGACCCTGGCCCCCGAGCCCTCCGTTCTCTTCATGGACGAACCCCTCTCCAACCTGGACGCCAAGCTCCGGCTGGAGATGCGCTCTGAGCTCCAGCGGCTCCACCTGGAGACCGGGTCCACCTTCGTCTACGTCACCCATGACCAGATGGAGGCCATGACCCTGGCCACCAAGATCTGCCTCATTGAAAACGGCGTCCTCCAGCAGTACGACGCCCCCCTCACGGTGTACGGGCAGCCCAACAACCTGTTCGTGGCCGACTTCGTGGGCAACCCCGCCATCAACTTCATTGAGGGCAAGGGCTCCCAGAACGCCGACGGAAGCGTGGACCTCACCATCCTGAACGGCCTTCGGGCCACCTTCACCCCCAAGGCCCCCTTGAGCCTGAAGGAGTGGTACGCCCAGGCCGACGCCGCTGATGAGGAGAAGAAACAGCTCCAGGCCGAGAAGGCCGCCCAGAAGGGCTATGTGGAGAAGAGCAACAAGGATACCGTCTTCCGCTACCACGTGGCCGTGGTAGACGAGGAGGAGGACTTTGGGGACGAGGTGGAGCTCACCGACGAGGACTTAGTGGTGGGCGTCCGCCCCGAGTTCCTGTCCCTCAGCGACACCGGCGCCTTGGAGGGAGAGATCTACTCCGCCATGCCCACCGGCATGGAGACCACCGTGAAGGTGCGGGTGGGAGACTTCCTGCTCACCGGCGTGGTCTTCGGCGGCGTGCTTTATCGGCTGGGTCAAAAGGTAAGACTGGACTTCCGGGGGGATGATGTGGTATTATTTAGCCGTAGGAACGGACGCCTCATCACCCAGGGCAGTCTGACTGTCCAGTGATCTCTGTACCGCTATGCCAGGCGGGGCGTTTTCAGCGTCCCGCCTGGTTATTTTTTTGGGAAGGAGCACTCCCTTTATGATCAAGCTCATCGCCTGCGACATTGACGGCACCCTCATTCCCTACGGGCAAACCAGCCTTCCCCAGGAGCTTTTTCCTCTGGTAAACGCCCTGAATGAAAAGGGGATCCTGTTCTGCCCCGCTTCAGGCCGGCAGTACCACTCCCTGCGGGGACTTTTTGCCACGGTGGCCCACAGGGCCTACTTTATCTGCGAGAACGGCGCCGCCGTCTTTGGCCCCAGTGAAGCTGAGGAGACCGCTCCCCTGCTCTCCAAAACCGCCTTTCCCCGCGCTGAGGCCCTGGCGCTCTGCCGGGATATTATGGCTTGCCCGGAAGGGGACGTGTTCATCTCGGGGCAGAACACCACCTACGTCTGCGGCTGCGGGGAGGCTCTGATCCGCCACACGGAGACGATCCTGGGCAACCGGATCCAGGAGGTCCGGGACCCGGCGGACATTCCGGAGGACATCATCAAAATTTCCGCCTACTGTCCCGGCGGCATCGCCGACACCTTCACCCGGCTGGAAAAATGGGGCAAGGTGTTCCGCATGGCCGAGGCCGGGCCCATGTGGGTGGACTTCACCCTCTCGGACAAGGGCACCGGCATTTTAGCCCTGTGCAGGGCTCTGGGCATCGACCCCCGCGACGTGGCCGCCATCGGGGACAACTGGAACGACCTGGCCATGCTCCAGGCGGTGGGCCACCCTTACCTCATGTCCTGTGCCGACCTCAAGCTGAAGGAGCGGATCCCCCGGCACTGTGACGACCCTCTCCAGGTCATGGGGGCCATTTTGGAAGGGAAGGCCCTATGAAGCGGGCCGCGCTGCTTCTTCTCTCCGCCCTGCTCCTGCTCCCCGCCGGCTGCACCCCCCGGGAGGAAACCCCCTCCATGGACGGCTTCGCCCCTGCCCCTGAGGCGCGGCTGACGGTCTATACCTCCCATAAGGAGGAAGTCTACGGCCCTATCGTCAAGGAGTTCGAGGAGCGTACCGGCATCTGGGTGGAGGTGGTCACCGCCGGTTCCAACGAGCTGTTGGAGCAGATCCGGTCCGAGGCGGACGGCCCCCAGTGCGACGTGATGTTCGGCGGCGGGGCCGAGAGCCTTCAACGCTTCGAGGACTGCTTTGAGCCATACGCCTGCGCGGAGTCTGATCAGCTCAAGCCCGGCCTCCGCCGGGAGGGAGATCCCTGGACCCCCTTCTCGGCCCTGCCTGTGGTCCTCATCTACAACACCCGGCTGGTCTCCCCCGGGGAGCTTACCGGCTGGGAGGACCTGCTTTCCTCCCAGTGGAAGGGCCGCATCGCCTTTGCCGACCCGGCGGTGTCGGGCTCCAGCTACACCGCCGCCGTCACCCTCATGTTCGCCCTGCCCGGGGACCCCTGGGACAACCTGGAGCGATTGGAGGCCGCTCTGGACGGCAATATCCTCTCCGACTCGGGGGACGTGGTAGCGGCCGTGGACTCAGGCCGCTGTCCGGTGGGGGTCACATTGGAGGAGACCGCCCTCAAAAACCTGGCACAGGGAGCCAACATTGCCATTGTCTACCCCGTGGAGGGCACCAGCAGCCTTCCCGACGGCACCGCGCTTATCAAAGGCGCCCCCCACCCCGACAACGCTAAGGCCTTTCTGGAATTTGTCCAGTCCGCCGACGTTCAGGCTCTGGTGGTCAGCGATTTTGCCCGCCGCTCGGTACGCACCGATGTGGCCGACCGGGAGGACCTTCCCGACACCGAAGCTTTTCCCATCATTGACTACGATGTGACCTGGGCTGCCGAGCACAAGGAAGATTTTCTGGACCGCTGGGCCGAGAGTCTTGGGGAGGTGGCGCCATGAGCCGCCCCCTTCCCGGCGCCTCCTTCCGGCGGAAGCTGACCGGGGCCTTTCTTGCCGTGGGCGTCATTCCCCTGCTCATCTGTCTGGTGCTGCTTCTCAACATCTTCCGTCTCTCCCTGGTCCGCAGCGATCAAAACAGCGCCGAAAGCCAACTCTCCGCCCTGGGGAGCGGTTTTTCTTCCCTTCTCACCTCCTGGTCCGAGGTGCTGGAGGATCTAAGCCGCCGGGAGCTGGTGGCTGACGCCATGGCCCAGGAGGGGCGGAGCACCCTGGTCTACAACGCCCTCTACACCACCGCCTCTCCCCACCTGCGGGAGGCCGACTTCTCCCTCTACGACACCAAGGGAGAACTCCTCTACACCACGGGCCGGGGCGATACCGGCCTTGCCCTGCCGGTAAACTGGG
>JAGBDQ010000226.1 GCA_017937415.1 Oscillospiraceae bacterium | reverse complement strand
TGGAGCTTCTGCCCCGGGTGGGCTATTTCCGCTCCATGATCCCGGAAAAGCGGCTGTCCGCGCTGTAAATATATCCGGGCCGGGATTCGGCCCGACCATTGCATAATAAAGATAGGAGGATGCCCTATGAAAGTCCGCAAGGCCGTTATCCCTGCAGCCGGGCTGGGGACCCGGATGCTGCCTGCTACCAAGACGGTGCCCAAAGAGATGCTTCCCATGGTGGACAAGCCGGTGGTGCAGTACATCATTGAGGAGGCGGTGGCCGCCGGAATTGAGGACATCCTCATCGTTACCAACCGGGCCAAGTCGGCCATGGACGATTACTTTGACTATTATCCAGAGCTGGAGACCCGCCTGAACCAGGCGGGGAAGGACAAGGAGCTCCACGAGGTCCGCCGGGCTGCTGACCTGGCCAACATCTTCTATGTCCGCCAGAAGGAGACCAAGGGTTTGGGCCACGCCATCTGGCGGGCCAAGCGGTTTGTGGGAGACGAGCCCTTTGCGGTCCTGCTGGGGGACGATGTGATGATGGCTCAAAAGCCGGTGATCGGCCAGCTCATCGAGGCCGCCGAGAAGTACGAGGCCTCTGCCGTAGGCGTTCAAAAGGTGGCCACTGAGGCCATCAGCAAGTACTGTTCTTTGAAGGTGGAGCCTCTGGAGGAACGCATCTTCCGCACCACTGATATGGTGGAGAAGCCCCGGCCTGAGCAGATCTTCTCCAACTACGCCATTCTGGGCCGATATGTGCTTTCCCCCGCCATCTTCGATATTTTGGAGGATCTGGAGCCCGGCTACGGCGGGGAGATCCAGCTTACCGATGGGCTGAAGAAGCTCTGCCAGAAGGAGAAGATGGTGGCGGTGGATTTTGAGGGTCACCGCTACGACACGGGCAATCTGAAGGGGTTTCTGGAGGCCACCATCGATTTTGCCCTGGAGCATCCTGAGACTGGGGACTGGCTCAAAGGTTTTATCCGCAACAAGGCAAAAACGCTCTGAGAAACAGAAAAAAGCCCGGGATGAGGGTAGAAATCAACGAGGTGAACACCTATGGAAACTGAAAAGAAGAAGACACTACAGGAGTTGGCCGTCCGGATCCGTATGGCGGCGGTGGAGGCCATCCACTCCCTTGGCTCAGGCCATCTGGGCGGCTCGCTGAGCATTGCCGATGTGTTGGCCGTGCTCTATGGGGGAGAGATGAAGATCGACCCGGCTGACCCCAAGTGGGAGGGGCGGGACAAGTTGGTGTGCTCCAAGGGTCACGCCGGCCCGGCGGTCTACGGCACCCTGGCGGTGAAGGGCTATTTCCCCTATGAGGAGCTGAAGACCCTGAACAAGCCGGGGACCCGGCTGCCCAGCCACTGTGACCGGAACAAGACTCCCGGGGTGGACATGACCACCGGCTCCCTGGGGCAGGGGACCTCCCTGGCCTGCGGCATGGCCCTGGGGGATAAGCTCAAGGGCCTGGACACCCGGGTGTTTCTCATTGTGGGTGACGGAGAGTCCGACGAGGGGCAGGTGTGGGAGGCCATGGCCTTTGCCGCTGCCAAGAAGCTGGACAACCTGGTGGTGCTTCTGGACTGGAACAAGCGGCAGCTGGACGGCTGGACCGAGAACGTGCTGCCCATGGGGGACTATGTGGCCAAGTTCGAGGCCTTCGGCTTTGACACCGTGAAGGTCAACGGCAACGATGTGGAGGCTCTTGGGGATGCCCTGGCCCGCACCCGGAAGGGGGAGGGCAAGCCCTTTGCCATCGTGATGGATACCCTGAAGGGGGCCGGTATCTCCGAGGT
>JAGBDQ010000225.1 GCA_017937415.1 Oscillospiraceae bacterium | reverse complement strand
GTCCAGGTAGGTCAGGTGGGAGTTGAGGGTGGCGTCGATGCGCTCGGTGAGGAGAAGCTGGAAGGTCTAGGCCAGGTCGTCCACCCCGGTCACATTGGCGCCGTACTCCTGAGCCTTGGCAGCGTAGATGCTGGTGATGGTGTTGGCGGTGGTCATACCGTCAAGGTCCTCCATGGACTGGATCCGGTCGTCGTCCCCCCGGACGATCACCGCCATGCGGTCGTAGGCGTAAGGCTCGGAAAAGTCATAGACTTCGGCGCGGTCCTCGGTGACGTTGACCCCGTTGATCATCAGATCATACCGGCCGCTCTCCAGTCCGGCCAGAAGGCCGTCCCAGCCGCCCTCCACAAAGGTGGCCTTGACCCCTAACTTTTCGGCGATGGCCTGACCCACCTCGGTGTCGAAGCCAACCAGTTCGCCGCTGTCGTCATGGTAGGTCCAGGGGGACCAGGTGCCCTCCATGGCTATCACGATCTCCCCCGCCTCCTGGATGCGGCCCAGCCGGTCCTTCTCCTCGTTCTCCTTGCCGCCGCAGGCGGAAAGAAGGCTCAGGACCAGCACGCCGGCCAAAAGAATCATCATACGCTTTTTCATCATCATGTCCTCCAAATTCGTTTTTTATGAATGTTCCCGGTCGATGAAGCGGAGAAACTCGCGGGTCCGCTCCTCTCTGGGGTGGTCAAAAATGTCCGCCGGAGTGCCGGACTCCAGCACCACGCCATTCTCCATGAAAATGACCTTGTTGGACACATTCCGGGCAAAGTTCATCTCGTGGGTCACCACCAGCATGGTCATGCCGCTCTCGGCCAGGTCCCGCATGACGGCAAGCACCTCCCCGATGAGCTCGGGATCCAGGGCAGAGGTAGGCTCGTCAAAGTAGATGATCTCAGGATCGGCAGCCAACGCCCGGGCAATGGCCACCCGCTGCTGCTGCCCGCCGGAAAGCTGGTTGGGGTAGTGGTCTTTCCGGTCCAGCATCCCCACCCGTCTGAGCGCCTGTTCCGCCTTGGCAAAGGCCTCGTTCTTCGGCATTTTCCGGGCGGTGATAAGTCCCTCGGTCACGTTCTGGATGGCGGTCTTGTTGAGAAACAGGTTGTAGCTCTGGAACACGAAGGCGGTCTTTTTCCGCAGCCGGGCAATGTCCGCCTTTTTCATCCTTCCCAGGTCAAACCGCTCCCCGTCAAAGGTGAGAGTGCCGCTGTCGGCCCGCTCCAAAAAGTTGATACACCGGAGGAGGGTGGTTTTTCCCGATCCGCTGGGCCCCAGAATGGCCACCACGTCCCCTTTGTTTACCGTCAGATCCACGCCCTTCAGGACCTCCAGAGTCCCAAAGTTCTTACGGATCCCGGATACTTCCAACATACTCACGCCCTCACCCCCTCTGATGTCCGTAGGAGTTCAGCTTTTTCTCCAGGACCCGCTGGACCCAAGTGAGCACCGTGGAGAACATCAGGTAGATAAAGCCAGCCACCAGATAGAGAGGCATGGCGCGGTAGCTGGTGCCGATCACGGTGCGGGTCACGTGCATCATCTCGGCCGCCGTAATGTTGGAGGCCAGGGAGGTGTCCTTCACCATGGCGATGAGGGAGTTGGCCAGGGAGGGCACCGCCGTCCGCATGGCCTGGGGGAGAATGACTCGACGCACGGTCTGGATATAGCTCATGCCCACACAATACCCCGCCTCCATCTGCCCCACCGGGACAGACTCCAGGGCGGCCCGGACGATCTCGGAGGCGTAAGCCCCCTCGTTGAGGGCAAAGACCAGCACCGCCGCGGGAAAGGGCTCCAGCCGGATCCCCAAGTCGGGAAGCCCGAAGAAAACCAGCATCAGCTGGAGCAGCAGGGGCGTGCCCCGGAAGATCCAGATGTAGAACCGGCAGAGCTGCCTGGCCACGGGTATGTGGGCAAACTGAATGAGGGCCACCGCCACGGCGATGACCAGAGCGATGGAGAAACCCAGTACGGTCAAAGGTATGGTGACCTTCAGCCCGGCCATCAGGATCTTGGGGAAGGAATCCGCCATGAGGGTTAGGTCCCTCAGGGCTTCCCTGGCCCCGGTCTCTGTCATGATCCCAATGTTTACAAGGAAAAGCAATATCTGTTCCAACAGGCCACAGCCTCCTTTCACGGTTCATTTCTTTGACTCTTGGGGTATTATAAGCCCCCCTCCCTCGAAAAGCAAATGCTTGTTTTTTATGTGAATTTTATCTTCCCATACTTGACAGGCATAGGAAGGGATGATAGGATACAAAGGAATCAACCTATTTTCTTCCAGACAGGAGGTCTTTTATGGAGCTGCGCGTTCTTCGGTATTTTTTGGCGGTAGCCCGGGAGGAGAGCATTTCAGGGGCCGCCCAGTTTCTCCACCTCACCCAGCCCACCCTCTCCCGGCAGCTCATGGAACTGGAGGAGGAACTGGGCAAGCAGCTTTTCGTCCGGGGCAACCGCCGGGTCACCCTCACTGAAGACGGAGTGCTCTTCCGCAAGCGGGCGGACGAGATCTTAGCACTGGTGGACAAGGCCACCATGGAGCTTTCCGACAGCGAGGAGAGCCTTGCCGGAGACATCTACATCGGCGCCGGGGAGACCGACGCCATGCGGTTCATTGCCCGGGAGGCCAAACGGCTCCAGGCCCGCTACCCCCAAATCCGCTACCACCTCCACAGCGGCAACGCCGACGACGTGTTTGAGCGGCTGGACAAGGGCCTTCTGGACTTTGGACTTCTCATTGAGCCGGTGGATCTGAAAAAATATGACTATCTCCGCCTGCCCGCCGCCGACACCTGGGGCCTTCTCATGCCCAAGGATCATCCCCTGGCCCGTCAGGAAACGGTCTGCCCCCAGGACCTGTGGGAACTGCCTCTGCTGGTCTCCCAGCAGACCCACCGATGGGAGGTTCTGAGCCGGTGGATCGGCCGGGGCATGGAGGAGCTTCATGTGGTATGTACCTACAACCTCCTCTATAACGCCGCCATCATGGTGGACGAGGGCATGGGCTGCGCCCTTACTCTGGACAAGCTGATGGATACCCGGGACACCGGGAACCTCTGCTTCCGCCCTCTGGATCCGCCCCTCAGCTCAGGGCTGTGTATCGTCTGGAAGAAGTATCAGGTCTTTTCCCGGGCCGCCGCCCGGTTTCTGGACCAGCTCCGCATGAGCCTGGAGGTTCCTGAGAACGGGGAAAAGCAGGACCGGTGACATTCTCTGAAAATAGTTCTTGCTTTTTCTACAGAGGTATGGTATCCTGATAACAGGAATAATTCTCAATTAGAAGGAGGGCTCCCTGTGGCCGGAAAACGATACTCCCGTCAGCGGGAGCTCATATACCAGGCAGTGAAAAACAGTCCGGAGCATCCCACTGCAGAAATGGTGTTCCAGTGGCTCAAGCCGGAAAACCCCGGGCTCAGTCTGGGCACCGTGTACCGCAACCTGAACCTGCTCTCCCAGGAGGGGGCGCTGCGGCGGATGCCCTTCCCGGTGGAGCGCTACGACGCCTGTGTGGAGCCCCACACCCACCTGCGGTGCGAAACCTGCGGCCGGGTGGTGGACCTGAAGCTGGACTATGACGCGGCCATGGACGCCCTGGCCGCTCAAGCCCAGCCCGGAGTGCGGATCCTCCGTCACGACCTGACCTTCTATGGCTTGTGTGAGCAATGCCGGGAGGAGACCAAGGACTTGGCGTCCTGAATTCATCAGATCTGTCATAATTATATAAAGCACGCAAAAACAGAAAGGGGTAAAACATTATGGAGCTGAAAGGCAGCAAGACCGAGGCCAACCTGTGGAAGGCCTTCGCGGGGGAGAGCATGGCCCGCAACAAGTACACCTATTTCGCCAGCAAGGCCAAGAAGGAGGGCTATGAGCAGATCGCCGCCCTCTTC
>JAGBDQ010000224.1 GCA_017937415.1 Oscillospiraceae bacterium | reverse complement strand
CGCCACCGCCTGGCCCAAAGGCACCGTGGCGGTGGAGCCGTCCAGCTTGGGGAAGTTCTCCCGGGTAAAGCGGAAAAGCTCGGGGGTGGGGGTAGGCTCTGGGGTAGGGGTGGTCTCTGCCGCCGGGCCGCCGCAGGCGGCCAGAAGCAGGGTCAGGGCCAGGCCAAGGGCCGGGATGCTATATTTTTTCATGATGCAGCACTCCTACTATATATTTTGCTTTCTGAAATCGCTCTGTGGGGACAGATATGGCTTGTCCTATTTTTATTATACTCCCCCCACCCGGAGGGAATCAAGGCGAATCCGGTTACATTTGATTACAGAAACATGACAAAAAGAGACACTGTCCGCGGCATTTTGCAAACAGTGTCTCCCGATTTCCTTTATTTGGAGCCCTCATTTATCGGTCCCGGCCATATCCTGCAGGATCATCTGACTGGTCCCGCTCAAAACCGCCCGCACCTCTGCCGGAGTCATATAGTCCGAATAAAAGCCGTCGATACACCAGGAAAGCTCCAGCATATTCCGCAGCCGGTTCACGGTATGGACGTAGACCCGGCAGCCGTAACTGTGCAGCGTTGACACGTTCTCCTTGTTGACCCGGTCCGTGGACACAGTGACCACCGGGATCTCCTTCTCCCGGCAGAATGCGCCGATCTCCTCATAATCCGGGTTTTCCAACTGATAAAGGGTATAGATCCAGTTGGTGACGGGAGCCTCCCGGGAGACCCAGTCATACATCTCCTCATGGTAGATCTGAACAATGATCCGTTCCCACAGGGTCTCGTCCCCTGTTTCCCGTACCGCCCAGACCATCTCCTCCATCTGGGCGCGGACAGTCTCCTCGTCGGTCTCCTTGCTGTCAGTCACCAGATACATATCCGGATAGGTCCGCAGAAGGGAGACAAGCCCCTCAATGTCCAGAGGGGTATAGAAAAAGCAAATGGGGGTACTCCGGAAGGTCTCATAGTCCATCACGCCCATACCATCCTGCTCTAAATTGTAGTAGGACTCCTGCTCCCAGTCATGGCGGGCCACCAAGTGGCCGTCCGAGGTGAGCTGCAGATCCACCTCGAACACCCGCTGCCCGGCCTCGTAGCTCTCCAAAAACGCGTCCAGGCTGTTGGTCTCCCGCCGCCCATCCACCGTTCCCATGGCATGGGCAATGACCGGGATGGTCCACCAGTCCTCATCGGGCGCTGCCACCGCCTCCACAGCGCCGGCAGATCCGCTGTCCGCGATCGTTTCCGGCAGAACAGCAGGCTCCGTCTGCCCGCCGCCGCTCAAGCACAGGAGGAAATACAGGATACTCAGCCACCATTGCAGCCATTGCTCCATACCATTCTCACCTCTGACCAGTTCTCCCGAATTTGATAAAATTATAAGCCGGCGGAGGATATTTTGTCAATCCCTGGAAAAACTGCGGATGTTGACAAGGGAGGCAGACCATGCTATACTGAACTTAACCAAATCAAGGCAGGTGGGAAAATGCGCAAGTAAGCTGAACTTCTGAAACGAAACCACACACTTGGTCCATGGGTCTCCATGGGCCGGGGTCTTCGTGACGGAAGGTCGGCTTACGAACAGGGATGGACTATGCCATGCCCTGCGCCTTTCGTTATGCCGGTCCGTCTCCGTCATGGGGACGGACCTTTTTTCGCAGTTTGAAAGGATGATGCGTATGCTGCAAGTGAAAAACCTTACCCTCACCCATCGAAAGGACCTGACCACCCTCATTGAAAATCTCTCCTTTACCCTGAACCCCGGAGACCGGGCTGCCCTCATCGGAGAGGAGGGCAACGGCAAGTCCACCCTCCTGAAGCTCCTCTATGACCCCGCTCTGGTGGAGGATTATATCGACCATACCGGGGAGATCGTGGGCGGGGGCTGCCGGAAAGGTTATCTGGCCCAAGAGCTGTCCCCGGAGACTTTGGCACGTCCCGTGTGGGAATTCTGCCAGGAACACCCGGCCTTTCAGGACGCCGACCCCAAGGCCCTGGCTCAGGCATGTGCCCAGGTGGGGCTGGACCCCGCCCTCTTCTGGGACGACAGAGCCCTTGCCACCCTCTCGGGAGGCGAGCGGGTGAAGCTCCGGCTGGGCCTTCTCCTTCTGGAGGAACCGGAGGTGCTCCTGCTGGACGAACCCTCCAACGACCTGGATCTTCAGACCCTGGAGTGGCTGGAGGAGTTTCTCCTGGCCCAGAAGGTGCCGGTGCTCTATATCTCCCACGATGAGGACCTGCTGGAAAAGACCGCCAACCTGGTCATCCATCTGGAGCGGCTCTACCGCCGCACCACCCCCCGTTGCACCGTGGAGCGCGCCGGGTATCGGGACTATGTAGACCGGCGGGGGGCAGCCTTCGCCCATCAGGAGCAGGTGGCCCGGAAGGAGCGGGAAGAATACGACGCCAAAATGAAAAAATTCCGCCAGATCCGGGACAAGGTGGACCGTGCCCAGGCCCACGTTTCCGGCTATAACTCCGCCGGGGTCCCCAATCCATCCGAAGGCCGGCTGCTGAAAAAGAAGATGCACGCCGTGCTGTCCATGGGCCGCCGGTTCGAGCGGGAGAAGGAGAATATGACCGCCCTTCCCGAGTGGGAGGAGGCCATCCTCACCGCCTTTGATCCGGAAAGGTCCGCCCTCCCGGCCGGAAAGGTCGTGCTGCGGCTGGACCTGCCTGAACTCACCGCCGGGGAGCAGGTGCTGTCCAGAGATGTGCGGCTCTGGGTCACAGGGCCGGAGAAGGTGGGCATCGTTGGAGCCAACGGGGCGGGAAAGTCCACCCTGCTGAAGCTGGTGGCCGGGGAGCTCCTCCCCCGCGCCGACATCCGGGCATCCTACATGGCCCAGGATTACTCCGACCAGCTTCTGGGCTCCCAGACCCCGGTGGACCTTCTGGCCCCCTCGGGTCACAAGGACGACATCACCCGGGCCCGGAACCTGTTGGGAAACATGAAGTACAAGACCGAGGAGATGGAGCACCCCGCCGCTGACCTCTCCGGGGGGCAGCGGGCCAAGCTGCTGTTTCTTGCCATGGTGCTGGGGGGCTCCAACGTGCTCATTCTGGATGAGCCCACTCGGAACTTCTCCCCCCTGTCCGCCCCGGTGATCCGTGGGGTGCTCTCGGAATTTCCGGGGTGCATCATCAGCGTCTCCCACGACCGGCGGTACCTGGAGGAGGTCTGCGGCCGGGTGCTGGAGCTGACGGCGGAAGGCCTGCGGGAAACGTGAGGGGGGCAAAAATATCCTATATAAAAACCGGAAAGAGCTGATTGAACTGCTCTTCCCGGTTTTTATATTATGTGCTCACTTTTCCATTGACTCTTTCATTGTATTAGGCTTTCCATTCTCTTGTGCAATGGCGATCAGCTTGTCAAAGTCGCTCTGATACAGGCGGTCCTGAATGATGCGGTACTGCTCAAACTCACTTTCCGCAAACGCCTTTGCGATGGCAGCGGTCACTTTCCCCTTGTCCCGTAAGATCTCGGCATCGTTGAACTGTAAGAAAGCGTCCAGCTTCGATGCCCAGTCCGCCATCGTCATTGGAATATGGCGGCGGGCCTGCCTGGTGGCGTAGTCGAGATACATGGTCACGATCTCGTTCAGCTCCTGCATCTCATCCATGGACAGATAGTTCTTGGCAATAGAGACATCGGCCTTGACGATCTTTCCATCCGGGGCATTGTGCCAGGAGGTCAGCCCCATGTGTTCCTTTGTATGATCCGCCCTCGCCACGATGACTTCAGCAGCGGTGTTTCCATGAACGGCATAGTGCATTTTGTTTTGGACAGTGGCGAAAAAGTCCTTGGTGATCTGGCTGTCCAGAGAGTAGTCCACCGCCGTGGCATAGATGTCGGTGATCTTCTGATAAAACCGGCGCTCACTGGCTCGGATCTCCTGAATCTCGGAGATCAGGTGGTCAAAGTAATCTTCACCGAATATCTGACCGTTTATGAGGCGATCCTTGTCAAGCACATAGCCCTGCTTCGTGAAGGTGTCCAGCACCTTAGTCGCCCACTGGCGGAACTGGGTCGCCCGCTGGGAATTGACCCGATAGCCCACGGCGATAATGGCGGGCAGAGCGTAGAACTTATACCGGTAGGTCTTACCGTTATCCGCAACTTGTGCAAAAAATGCACAAGTTGAATTTTCGTCCAACTCACCGCTCTCGAATATCTTTTTCAGATGCTTGGTGACAACGCTGCGGTCCACATCAAAAAGCTGACTGATCGCTTTCTGCGTCAGCCAGACATTATTGTCCTGCACACGGACTTCGATCCCTTCCTCATGGGCGTCTTTCGTAAAGACGAGGAAATCGACCGTACTGTTGCGGATCTGCAATTTGTTTTCTGCCATTGCGTTTCACCCTCTCCTAACGACAGTATAACACAGGGGCCACCCCAAGGTAAGATTCACTAAAAAGCTCAATTTAATGTCACTTTTTTGGAGACCAGGAAGATAGTGCAGCAGAGGGGTGAGACTTGGTCTTCTGTTCCGAAAGGCCCCCCTCTATCCCCTTTTCAAACGGGCAAAACTGTGATATGATGGGAACAGAAACGTTCTCCCGAAAGGAGCGGTCCCATGAACATTTTTGACATTATGGGCCCCATTATGATCGGTCCCTCCTCCTCCCACACGGCGGGGGCGGCCAGGATCGGCCGGGTGGCCCGGCACCTGCTGGGCTGTCAGCCTGCCAAGGCCAGCATTCTGCTCCACGGCTCCTTCGCCGCCACGGGGCAGGGCCACGGCACCGACAAGGCCTTAGTGGCCGGACTGCTGAACATGGCTCCTGACGACCCTCAGCTCCCCTACGCCTTTGACCTGGCCAGGGAGGCCGGGATGGCGGTCACCCTGGGCAAGATCGACCTGCCCGGCGCCCACCCCAACACCGCGGTGCTAGACCTGACCGGACCCAAGGGGGAGACTCTGGAGGTCCGGGGGGCCTCCCTGGGGGGCGGCCGGGTACGGATGGAGGCCATCGACGGCTTGGAGTGCTCCTTCACCGGGGACCTGCCCACCCTCATCATCCGCAACCAGGACCGTCCAGGCCAGGTCCACGAGGTCACCGGGGCCCTCTACCGCTGGAACGTGAACATCGCCACCATGCAGCTCCGCCGGGACGCCCGGGGCGGACTGGCGGTCATGGTGCTGGAGAGCGACCAGCCCATTGACCCAGAGGTCATTGCCCACCTGCGGAGCGTGGAGGGCATCGTCCGGGTCACCTATCTTGATATGACGGAGGGGTAAGAGATGGCTTTTCATTCGGTAGAAGGACTTTTGGAGGCTTCCCGGGAACTTCCCCTGTGGCAGGCGGTCCAAGCCGAGGACTGCCGGGACAGCGGAGAGAGCCCAGAGAATTCCTGGAATAAGATGGCCCAGCTCTGGGCGGCCATGCTTGCCACTCAGGCAGATTACGACCCTGACCGCCGCTCTCAGAGCGGTCTCACCGGCGGGGACGGCGCCCGGTTGGAGGGCCTCGGCCCGGGTCTGTGCGATCCCTTCCTGCGCAGGGTGGTCTCCACCGCCCTGAAGGCGGGAGAGTGCAACGCCTGTATGCGCCGGGTGGTAGCTGCCCCCACGGCGGGGGCCTCGGGGGTACTCCCCGCGGTGCTCATCCCCCTGCAGATGCGGGACCACATTTCTCAGGACAGCATGGTGGAAGCTCTCTATGTGGCCGCCGGCTTTGGGCAGATCATCGCCCAGCGAGCCTCCATCTCGGGGGCCGAGGGGGGCTGCCAGGCCGAGGTGGGCTCGGCCTCCGCCATGGCGGCTGCCGCCCTTACTCATCTGAAGGGGGGCTCCCCTCAACAGATGGCCCACGCCTGCGCCCTGGCCCTGAGCAACACCTTAGGCCTGGTCTGTGACCCGGTGGGCGGGCTGGTGGAGGTCCCCTGCGTCACCCGGAACGTGATGGGAGCGGCCAACGCCCTCACCTGCGCCGAGATGGCCCTTTCCGGGGTGGAGAGCCGCATTCCCTGCGACGAGGTGATGGACGCCATGGCCGCCGTGGGACGGGCCCTTCCCTCCTCCCTCCGGGAGACCGGGCAGGGCGGTCTTGCCGCCACCCCCACAGGCCACCGGCTCACCGAGCGGCAGGGGGAAGATCGGCCGTAAAAAAGTGATTTTCCTTGCATTTCCGTTGTCTTTGGACTAAACTGGTCTTATCAATTCATTCGGGAAGGAGAGCTCTTATGAAATACGATTTTACCTCCATTATGGACCGCCACGGCATGGACGCCATCGCCGTGGACGCTCTGGGCACCGGCTTCGCCCCCGGCGCCCCCAAGGAAGGCTTTGACGCCATTCCCATGTGGGTGGCCGACATGAACTTCCCCACCTGCCCCACCATCCCAGAGGCCATCATTCAGCGCGCCAGGGAGCCCCATTACGGCTACTTTCACCCCCGGGAGGAATATTTCGCCGGGATCATCAAGTGGCAGGAGACCCGGAATGGGGTCACCGGGCTCACCCCGGAGTGTATCGGCTATGAAAACGGCGTGCTGGGCGGCGTGATCTCCGCTTTGAACGTTTACTGCTCCAAGGGAGACAAGGTCCTCCTCCACTCCCCCACCTATGTGGGCTTCACCGGGAGCCTGACCAACAACGGCTACGCCATTGTCCACTCCCCCCTGGTGAAGGACGAGAACGGGGTCTGGCGCATGGACTTTGAGGACATGGAGAAGAAGATCGTGGAGAACAAGATCCACGCCACCGTTTTCTGCTCTCCCCACAACCCCTGCGGCCGGGTCTGGGAGCGCTGGGAGGTGGAGAAGGCCATGGCCCTCTTCGAGAAGTATGACGTGAAGGTGATCTCGGACGAGATCTGGTCCGACATCATTCTTTCGGGCCACAAGCACGTTCCCACCCAGTCGGTCAGCCCGTGGGCCCGGCAGAACACGGTGGCCATGTACGCCCCCTCCAAGACCTTCAACCTGGCCGGGCTCATCGGCTCCTACCACATCATCTACAACAAGGCCCTCCGGGACCGGGTGGAGAAGGAATCCTCCCTCTCCCACTACAACAGCATGAACGTGCTCAGCATGCACGCCCTGATGGGCGCATACCGGAGCGAGGGGTATGAGTGGGTGGACGAGCTGTGTCAGACCCTCACGGGCAATGTGGATTTCGCCTGTGACTACATCGCAAAGCACTTTGAGGGCGTGGAGGTCTCCAAGCCCCAGGGCACCTATATGCTGTTCCTGGACTGCACCAAGTGGTGCGAGAAGCACGGCAAGACCATTGATGAGGTCCAGAAGGCGGGTTGGGACGTGGGGGTAGCCTGGCAGGACGGCCGGGGCTTCCACGGCCCCTGCCACATCCGCATGAACCTGGCCCTGCCCCTGAGCCGGGTCCAGGAGGCCTTTGACCGGCTGGATAAGTACGTATTCAACGCCTGAGGCGTTTCCGCCCTTCCGAAATTTCCCCTCACCACTCATTTGAAAAGGAGTTTTTATATGAAAGTCATTGACACCAAGAACGCCCCCGGAGCCATCGGCCCTTACTCCCAGGGCTACGCCGCGAACGGCCTGGTCATCACCTCGGGCCAGCTTCCTGTGGATCCCGCCACCGGAGAGATGCCGGAGGGCATCGCCGCCCAGGCCGAGCAGAGCTGCAAGAATGTGGGCGCTATTCTCCATGCCGCCGGGGTGGACTTCGACAAGGTCATCAAAACCACCTGCTTCCTGGCGGATATGGGTGACTTCGCCGCCTTCAACGAGGTCTATGCCAAGTTCTTTACCTCCAAGCCCGCCCGCTCCTGCGTGGCCGTCAAGACCCTGCCCAAGAACGCTCTGTGCGAGATCGAGGCCATCGCGGTCCAGTAATTTCTTCTCTCTTGGAAGCCCACCTCCACCGGGTTCACGGCGGGGGTGGGCCTTCTTTTTTTCCGTTCCTGAAAACCTCCAGTTTTCCAAAAAATTCAATTTAATGTCATTTTTTGGATTTTTCTCGTTGACAAGAGACCATCCTGGGGCGTAAAATAATTCCGTTATGATTTTGATGCCGGCAAGGGAGCCGGACACGGCAACGGGGCCCAGCGGGAGGGATAATTATGTCAACCAAATATATCTTCGTCACCGGCGGCGTGGTCTCCGGCCTGGGCAAAGGCATCGCGGCGGCCTCCCTGGGGCGGCTCCTGAAGGCCCGGGGAAACAAGGTCACCATTCAGAAATTCGACCCCTATCTCAACGTGGACCCGGGCACCATGTCCCCCTACCAGCACGGGGAGGTCTTTGTCACCGAGGACGGGGCCGAGACCGACCTGGACCTGGGCCATTACGAGCGGTTCATCAACGAAAATCTCACCGTCCACTCCTCGGTGACCTCGGGCAAAATCTACTGGACCGTCCTCAACCGGGAGCGGCACGGGGACTATTTAGGGGGCACCGTCCAGGTCATCCCCCACATTACCGACGAGATCAAGCGGCGGATCCGCCTGGCCGGGGAGGAGACCGGAGCCGACGTGGTCATCACCGAGATCGGCGGCACGGTGGGGGACATTGAGTCCCAGCCCTTCCTGGAGGCCATCCGGCAGGCCGCTGTGGAACTGGGGCGGGAGAACTGCATGTTCCTCCACGTGTCCCTCATTGTCTCCATCCCGGGCACCGGGGAGCTGAAAAGCAAGCCCACCCAGCACTCGGCCAAGGAGCTGCTTTCCCTGGGCATCCAGCCCGATGTGATCCTGTGCCGCAGCGATTACGACATTCCCAAGGATGTTCGGGACAAGATCGCCCTTTTCTGCAACATTCCCCCCGAGAACGCCATTCCCAACCGTACCGCCCCCATCCTTTATGAGGTTCCCCTCATGCTGGAGGAGGAGGGTCTGGGCCATGTGGTCTGTAAGCGGCTGGGACTGGAGGACAAGGAGCCCGATCTGGAAAAATGGCGGGCCATGGTATCGAGGGCCAAGAGCGCCAGGGACCATGTGAAAATCGCCATGGTGGGTAAATATATGAACCTCCACGACGCCTATCTCTCGGTGGCCGAGGCTCTTCACCACGGGGGTATTGAGAACGACGTGGCGGTGGACATTGAATGGGTGGATTCCGAGACCGTCACCGAGGAAAACGCCGCCCGGATCTTAGGGGACTGTGACGGTATCCTGGTCCCCGGGGGCTTCGGGATCCGGGGCACCGAGGGCATGATCGCGGCCATTCGGTACGCCCGGGAGCACGCCGTCCCCTTTCTGGGCATCTGCCTGGGGATGCAGATGGCGGTGGTGGAGTTCGCCCGCCACTGCGCCGGCATGAAGGACGCCAACTCCCGGGAGTTTTCAGAGACTACCGCCCATCCGGTCATCGACCTGATGCCCGACCAGGTGGGGGTCATCGCCAAGGGGGGCACCATGCGTCTGGGGGCCTATCCCTGTCACCTGGCCCCGGGCACCCGCTCGGCACGGGCCTACGGGGAGGAAGTCATTCAGGAGCGGCACCGCCACCGCTATGAGTTCTCCAACACCTTCCGGGGCGAGCTTCTCTCCGCCGGGCTCACTCTGGCGGGCACCTCCCCCGACGGTCGTCTGGTGGAGATGGTGGAGCTGGAAAACCACCCCTGGTTCGTAGGGGTCCAGTTCCACCCGGAGTTCAAGAGCCGGCCCAACAAGGCCCATCCGCTGTTCAGAGAGTTCATCTCGGCGGCCAAAGACATTCAGAAGTAAGCAAAAAGCAGGGACGGTCCTTATTGTCGAAACGACAAAGGTACCGTCCCCGCTTTCTTGTCAGGGTAATTGCTTTCCCGAAGGAAACATGCGTCACGAAGGCTTAGGGACCGTCATTGACCCTTCGGGTCAACGACCGGTCCCGGGCGTTTCGCTTCACGAAGCGCCCCTTGGACCCACAGCAGTAACTGCCAGGTCCCCGTTCACCACGTCCACCGTGAGCACGCTGCCCGGCTCCACCGCTCCGGAAATGATCTGCCGGGAGAGGAGGGTCTCCACTGTGTGCTGGAGGTACCGGCGCAGGGGCCGTGCCCCGTACAGAGGATCGTAGGCGCTGTCAATGACGAACTGCTTGGCGGCGTCGGTCAGGACACAGGAGAGCTCCTTGTCACTGAGCCGCTTGTTGAGCTGAGAGAGCATCAGGTCGATGATGGAGGTGATGTTCTCCTTGGTGAGGGGTTTGTAGAAGACGATCTCGTCCAGCCGATTGAGGAACTCGGGCCGGAAAGAACGCTTCAGCAGCTCATTGACCTGCTCCCGGGCCTCTTGGCTGATCTCCCCGTCCTCCCCGATGCCGTCCAGCAGATACTGGGAGCCTAAGTTGGAGGTGAGGATGATGACGGTGTTTTTGAAGTCCACCGTCCGGCCCTGGGAGTCGGTGACCCGGCCGTCGTCCAGCACCTGCAGAAGGATGTTGAACACATCGGGGTGGGCCTTCTCCACCT
>JAGBDQ010000223.1 GCA_017937415.1 Oscillospiraceae bacterium | reverse complement strand
GCGTCAGCGGTGTTGATGCCGTAGACAGCGCTCTCGCTCTTGTACAGGACCTTGACCTTCCGGCCCAGCATGTCGGTGTAGTCGGTGGTCAGCTTGGTGAAATCCGTGCCGCCCACGGTGACCTTGTAGGTGCCATCGTCCTGCTTCTTAGAGGCGGTGACAATGCCGGTCTTATCTTTCAGGGACAGGTACTTGGTGGCCAGGGTCTCAGCCTTCTTGCTGGTGGTCTTCTCCACCTTGATGTCCTTCATCTTATTGATGCTGGCGTACAGGTAAGCGGCGGTGGAGGAGTCGAAATCCAGTTTGATAGCAGCACCCTTCTCATCCGTGCCGGTCAGGGTGTAGACGTCCTCGGTGGTCACGTTGCCGTCGGCCAGAGGCTCATTGATGGCGTTCACCAGGATCTGAGCGGCGTTGTCCCGGGTGACCTTGCCGGTGGGCAGGAAGTCCTTCAGATCAGCGAACAGGCCCAGGTTGTTGGCCAGCACGGTGGTCTTCAGCTCCCAGTCAGAGCCGGTCTGGCCCTCGGTATAGCCCATCATGTTCAGGAGCATACGGGCCAGCTGAGCCACGGTGAGCTCGCCCTGAGGATCGAAGATGCCGTTGCCCTTGCCGTTGGCGATGCCAAAGGCGGCGGCATACTCGATGATACCCTCGGCCCAGTGGCCGTCGGTATCCTTAAAGGTGGGGGTGTCCTTGACGCCGAAGTTGACGTCAACGCCCTTGTTGTGGATCTTGGTCAGCATCTTGGCGGCCTCGGCGCGGGTCAGGCCGTCCTGGGGACGGAAGCCGCGCTCATCGCCGTTCATGATGCCGAGGGCACCCAGGGTCTCCACGGCATCCTTGTTGACAATTTTGTCAGCATCAGGATAATCCGCGGCGCTGGCGCCGACGACCATCATGCCAATAACCATGACAGTAGCCAGAGCCAAGCTGAGAATGCGCTTGAGATTGTTCATTGCTTTTTCCTCCTTGTTAATTTTGGCATAAGCGTGTCATTTTCTTCTGACTTTCGGCTTTTTGCTTTCAAAACCGTTCCTCTTGCCGCTTATAAGTTCAAGTTTTCAAGCTTTTGGCCTCTGACCAGCCGAATATGACACCCCTCTTGCCTTACGTCCCGTATCATACCACCCCCTCCATTCCCCGTCAACGGCTTTTTTTCATTTGTAACATTTCCGTAAAAAAGCAGGAAGCACATGGGAGTTGTACGCTTCGGTACACCGAGGGAAAAGAATTTATATTGTTAAGGTAGGGGGAGGGGGGATTGGCGATGTCAAAATCTCATGGCATAATAGGAGCACACAGTAGAGAAAGAGGGGTTTATAATGGTCGGCTGTAAGACATTAGATGAATACTACAATACGATGGTTGCTGCCTTCATGGATGTTATGATGTACCGCACGGAAGAGGAGCTTTGGAAACACTTCGACAAAAATGATTTCCGCGAATATGTGACTCTGCGCTATGAATGGAAAAAGGAAAAAGAAACGCAAGCGGCTAAACTCTTGACAAACCCAGGAGAAACTGTATAATATAAGTAGAGAGGCAACCTCGTTTGGCGGTTACCTCCTTACGTCAACAAAAAGATTTGCTGACCGTCCGGTGGCCGCCGGGCGGTCAGCGCACGTTTGGGGACAAATGTACAAGCAGCCATAAGACCGCAAGAAACATCACAATGAACCGAAGGGCTTTCGCCCTCCATCCATTTCCCATAGTGCATCACCTCCCTCCGTCTTTCGACATCAACAGGAGGTGCTAACCGCCAACAAGGCTGCTCTCTACAGTTCCTATTATACACCAAAATCTGACAGTGTCAAATTACGGTTATGTAACAAGCGCAGGTACGGGCGTTTTGCTTCGCAAAGCGCCCCGTCAAATTACAGTTCTGTGACAAAAGGGGCGGCCCCGATGCTGGGACCGCCCCTTTTCTGCACTTTTTTTGCTGCCTGGGACGTCATTGGCCTTCGGCCAACGACCGTCCCGGTAGCGGCGGAGCCGCTACCTTACTCCACCACCACAAGCCGGATCTTGCCGCCCTGGGCGGGGCCCTTGTCATAGTAGATGGTCAGCGTGGCGGCGTAGGCCCGGGCGGCGTTGAGGCCGTCGGCCCCCGAGCCGAACCAGCTTCCGGCGGCCTTGTTGTAGCACTCCACGCCCTGGGCGATGGGGTAGGTGACCCCGTTCACCGTCACGGTCATGTTCTCCACGTCAAAGGCGGAGCGGGGCACGTTGTTGACCGCTGTGAGGGTCACGGTGGCCCCCACCCGGCCGTCGGTGGAGGCGGCCATGCCGCCGGGGGTGGAGCGGATCAGGTTGGAGGAGAGGGTGCGCAGCTCATGCTTGCCCGAGGAGTTCTCCACCACCACGTTGTAGGTCGAATAGGAAAATTCGATCTTGCTGGGATCGTCCAACGAGGGGACCTGAACAGTCTCGCCTTCCTCGGACTTCATGTACCCGTAGGTGTAGCCGTCTCCGGTGACATCGTCCAGGATGATGATGTCAATGGCGCCGCTGAGGTCGGTGCCCACATAGGAGATCTTGCTGGCGGGGACGGAAGCCACCGTGATCTGGCCCCAGGAGATGCGTCTGGGGGTGCCGTTCAGGGTGCGCTCGTAGAGGGCCGCGCGGGAGGAGAGCAGCGCGCCGTCCAGGGTCCGTTGGGCTACGTTCAGCGCTCCGGTGGCCCCGGAGGAGGACACCCGGGTCAGGGTCAGGTAGCCGCTGCGGCTGGAGGAGATGGTCACAAGCTGCCCCTTC
>JAGBDQ010000222.1 GCA_017937415.1 Oscillospiraceae bacterium | reverse complement strand
GGGTCCCCCGCCCAGTCTAACGGTCGGAGAGAATGCCGTCCGGGAGCAATGCGCCTTACTCCCGGGGAAGGGACCTCCGATCCTGTATGCGGCGCGCATACTGTGGAGCCCAAAGGCTCTGAATCAAAAAATGGAGGTAATGTTCTCATGGGCAAATTCAGTACCAAAGACCTGACCCTGGCCGCCATGGTGGCCGCTCTCTATGCTGTGATGGGCTATTTCGGCAGCTTCTTCGGCCTGACCTTCGGTCCCATCCAGTTCCGCTTTGCCGAGGCCCTCACCGTCCTGCCCTTCCTGTTCCCCGCCACCGTACCGGGGCTCTTTGTGGGCTGCGTCATTGTCAACCTGCTCTCCCCCTACGGGGTGTTTGACATCGTGGTGGGCTCGGCGGCCACGCTGATCGCCGCTCTCTGGACCGGCAGGCTGAAAAACAGGTGGCTTGCCCCCCTGCCCCCGGTGATCTGCAACACCCTGCTGGTGGGCTTCACCATCGGCTGGGCCGAGGCGGGCGGCTTTACCGCCGCCCTTCCCGCCGCCTGGGCCTGGAATGGCTTTACCGTGGGCGTGGGCGAGCTGGGGGCCTGCTATGTTCTGGGGATGCTCCTGCTGGAGCTTCTGCCCAGGATCGGCTATTTCCGTTCCATGATCCCGGAAAAACGTTTGTCTGTCATGTGACCGAAAAATGACGGTAGAGGAGGGGCAAGCCCCTCCCCTACAAGAATCATATACGATACGCTTGAACAAAGGAGGATGCCCGATGAAAGTCCGCAAAGCAGTGATCCCCGCCGCCGGATTGGGGACCCGGATGCTCCCCGCCACCAAGACGGTGCCCAAGGAGATGCTCCCCCTGGTGGACAAGCCCGCCATCCAGTACATTATTGAGGAGGCGGCCGCCGCCGGAATTGAGGACATTCTCATCGTCACCAACCGGGCCAAGTCGGCCATGGACGACTACTTTGACTACTATCCCGAGCTGGAGACCCGCCTCAACCAGGCGGGGAAGGACAAGGAGCTTCATGAGGTCCGCCGGGCCGCCGACCTGGCCAACATCTTCTATGTGCGCCAGAAGGAGACCAAGGGCCTGGGCCACGCCATCTGGCGGGCAAAGCGGTTCGTGGGGGACGAGCCCTTTGCCGTGCTGCTGGGAGACGATGTGATGATGGCCCGCAAGCCGGTGATCGGCCAGCTCATCGAGGCCGCCGAGAAGTACGAGGCTTCCGCTGTGGGCGTCCAGAAGGTGGCCACCGAGGCCATCAGCAAGTATTGCTCTTTGAAGGTGGAGCCCTTGGAGGAGCGCATCTTCCGCACCACCGACATGGTGGAGAAGCCCCGGCCTGAGCAGATCTTCTCCAACTACGCCATTCTGGGCCGGTATGTGCTTACCCCCGGCATCTTCGACATTCTGGAGGATCTGGAGCCGGGCTACGGCGGGGAGATCCAGCTCACCGACGGCCTGCGCAAGCTCTGCAAGAAGGAGAACATGGTGGCGGTGGACTTTGAGGGCCGCCGGTATGACACAGGCAACCTGCGTGGCTTCTTAGAGGCCACCATTGACTTCGCCCTGGAGCACCCCGAGACCGGGGACTGGCTCAAGACCTTCCTGAAGGACAAGGCCAAAAAGCTGAAAAAGTAAAAAGGAAAAGACGATCCCGGAGCGGTTCCACCTGAACCGCTCCGGGATCTTTTCATGCTTTGCTTACAGTTCCTTCCTCAGGTAGATCCCCACCGAGATGTGGTAGGAGAGCCAGAAGAGGAGGAGGATCACCACCACAGGCGCCGCCAGCAGCACAGCCGGAGGCAGGGCCGCAACGGTCCGCTCCAGGCCCGACAGGTCCAGGCTACCGTATCCGTCCAGATAGCTCAGCAGGGCCATGCCGCCGAAGCAGGTGACGAAGATGATCATGGAGATGACCCGGCTCTTCTCGGAACCGAACTTGAAAATCACCGGAAGGATCACGCTGTCCAGCAGAAGGCCCACCAGGCAGATCGCCGCGGAGACTGCCAGAGGCTCCCACCAGACGCTGACTTCTGCCTTGCCGAACCAGGTCACCCCCAGGCTGACTAGGGCGGCGGCAATGCCCCCCACCCCCAGGAGAATGAGGGCGAAGAGGTACCGGGCGGTCACCACCCCTTTCCGCCCCACGGGGGAGGCCCCGGCGAATTTGTCCCACCGTGCCTGCTCGTCATAGGCGAAGGCCGACATGGGCCCCATGGCCCCCAGCATCACCGCGAAGCCGGAAATAATGGAGTAGGTGAAGGTCCCCGTGAAAGCGAAAAGGGCGTACACCGCCATGAGGAACACATAGTACCGCAGGGTCTTTTTCAGCACCAAAAAGTCTTTCAGAATGAGGCCGGTCATTTCTGCTCCCCCTTTACCGTCAATACCATAATGTCGTCCAGGCTCACCGGGTCCACCGTCAGGCCGGGATACCGCCGCTTCAGTTCGGCGCGGTCCTTCACCAGGGCTTCGCAGCCGAACTGGTTCTCCCGCACGCCCCCCAGCAGAGTTTTGTCCACCCCATCCAACTCTTCCTTGGAGCACAGCAGCTTGCCGTACTGCTCCAGCAGCAGGTCCTTCTCCCCCTGGAGGAGCACCTTGCCCTTGTGGAGGTAGACGATGGTGTCGGCCACCTTCTCCAGGTCGGTGGTGATGTGGCTGGACATGAGGATGGCGTGGTCCTCGTCCCTGATGAAGGCGAAGAACTCGTCCAGGATCTCGTCCCGCACCACCGGGTCCAGCCCTGAGGTGGGCTCATCCAAAATGAGCAGCTTGGGGTGGTGGGCCAGGGCGGCGGCGATGGAGAGCTTCATCTTCATACCCTTGGAGAACTCCTTGAGAAACAGGTTTTTAGGCAGGTCGTACCGCTTCAGCAGCTCCTGATAGAGGTTTTTGTCCCACTTTTGGTAAATGTGGGACAGAATGTTCCCCACCATGTCGGCGGTGAGGGTGTCGTGGAAGCCGGTGTCGTCCAGCACCACCCCGATGTCCTCCTTGACGGCGCGCTCGTCCCTGATGTTGTCCTTCTCCAGCAGGGCGATCTCGCCCCCGTCCCGGCGGATCAGGTTCAGGATGCACTTGAGGGTGGTGGACTTGCCCGCCCCGTTCTCCCCGATGAGCCCCACGATGGTGCCGCCGGGCACCGTGAAGGACACGTCGTCCAGCGTGAAAAGCTGGTATTTTTTGGTGAGGTGCTTCACCTCAATGGCGTTTTTCATATCAGTCTCCTCCATACAGGATGTTCAGAGTCTCGGTCAGTTCCTCCAGAGTTACCCCTCCGGTCCGGGCTATTTCCACGGCACGCTGAAGGTGCTCCTCCGCCTGGCGCAGGGCGTTCTCCCTCACCAGCTCTAAGTTCCGGGGGGCCACAAAACAGCCCTTTCCCGGCACGGTGGTGATGAAGCCCTCCCGCTCCAGCTCCTCATAGGCGCGTTTGGTGGTGATGACGCTGATGCGCAGCTCCCTGGCCAGCAGCCGCATGGAGGGAAGGGCCTCCCCCTCCTGCAATTCCCCCCGCAGGATCAGGCCCTTGACCTGCTGGGTGATCTGGTCATAGATCGGGGCGTCCCCCGTGTTGCGAATGATAATGTTCATGTCATCCCTCCAACTGTATCTATCGGATATACACAGTATAGACGATTGATACACGGCTGTCAAGAAAATTTTTGATGCTTACAGCAAGAATTCATCCTATCGTCTACTGCAATTGAAAATTGGGCATATTCATAGAAGAAAACTATTGCTTTCAGAATGTGATAGTGCTAAAATGAGAAAGGATGATTTCTTCGTGAAACCCGAAGTAATATCTATTAGGAGGGATTGTATGGTTCTCTTACATGTCCAACTGGATAATTTCTACGCATTTAAAAACTTTCAGATGGATTTGACCTATCCCAAAAAGATCGTTGATTCACCGATTCTAGAGGAACACCTGGAAGGGTTCCCCAATTTCCGCTATAAAAAGGTCAATATCATTATGGGGGCCAATGCTTCAGGGAAAACCACTTTGGGATGTGCTCTTAGGGATATTTTTTACTTTCTCAAAAGGAAGAATTATTCACTGATCCCCGAGGCAATTGGTGATCCTACGAAGGAAGCTTCTTTTACCCTTGATCTTGTTTCCCGCAATATTCTCTATAACATTTCGTGTTCCTTTCTTCCAACGAGAGGGACAGAATACAATGCCGAAGACATCAAGCTGGAAATTCGTGAGGAGGCTATTCGCCCTCGAGACAGTTATGAATCCTGCCTAAAGCGCTTGAAGCAAGCGCCATTTTCCCCCCGTGAAAACTATCTGGACGAATTGAATAAGTTAAGAGGCTTGGCTTGGCTGTTTGAATTTCCGGCAGATACAAAACGCACCTTGGAGTTTGATACAAACGACAAAAAATTTATTTATGTTCTTGAGAACATCCTAAAAGCTTTAGACCCCTCTGTTCAAAAAGTGGAACATTCCAGGGAAGTAGACGATACCTATATCGTCCGCCTTCAAAACGAAGCAGTTATTCTTCAAAACAAAACTCCTTTTGATACTGACCGACTTTCCAGTGGGACGAAGGCCGGCGTAGAGATCGCAATGGTTGTTTCCTCCCTTCTGCAAGGGCGTTATACTTTTTACTATTGTGATGAAAAGTTTTCCTATATTCATAGTGACGTTGAAAAGGCCATTCTTGCCCTTATGATCGATTCCATTCGGCCAAACGAACAGCTGTTTTTTACCACACACAACACGGATATACTGGACATGGATCTGCCCAAACATGCGTTTACTTTCCTTCGCAAAGATTTGAACAACACCGAACAACCCATTTCCTGTATCAGTGCATCCAGTCTGCTTAAACGTAGTTCTGACTCCTTAAAAAACGCGGTGGAAAACGATTTGTTTTCCGCTGCACCGGCGGTGGATCTGATCTTTGCTATCGCCAATCTTTAGATTTGGAGGGGAGTGAGAATGAAAAGCGAGTTTGTACAATACTTTGTAGAAGGCGAGGATGAGAAAAAGCTCATCAATGTACTCAAGACTGATTTGAGGGTTATTCGGCCAGGTAAAGTACAGAAGTTAAATGTAGTAGAATGTGAATTCACAAGAGCTTGATTTATGACTCTTCGCCCGAAAACAATGGTTGTGATGATTTTTGATACAGATACCGATCATATAGATATATTGAAACGCAATATCAAGAAATTGGAAAAGTGTCCTGCTGTGTCTGAAATTGTTACGATCCCTCAAGTCCCCAATTTGGAGCAGGAGCTTATTCGCAGCTGTAATATAAAAACAGCGGCAGAGCTATTGGGCAGCAGATCAAAGAAAGATTTTAAGCGGGACCTTATTCGAGTCACAAATCTGGCGGACAGATTGCGGCTGCGGCAATTTGACATTCGTCTTCTTTGGAGTGAAACGCCTCTGGCTCCCTATCAGGACATAGAGAACCAGGCATGGAAGGTCAAACTGCCTAATTAAGCGTATTGGCATCTACATTTTAACGAAAAAACCGCCCTGTGAGGAAACCCTCACAGGGCGGTCTGTGTCCCGTTTTTAGTCAGTGACGTAGGGCAGCAGGGCGATCTGGCGGGCCCGCTTCACGGCCACGGTCAGCTCACGCTGATGCATGGCGCAGGTGCCGGTGGTCCGGCGGGGCAGGATCTTGGACCGCTCGGACAGGAACTTCTTCAGCTTGCCCGAGTCCTTGTAGTCGATGTGCTCCACCTTGTCGGCGCAGAAGGTGCAGACCTTGCGGCGCTTACGGCCGTGGGGACGCATCTCCTTTCCAGTTTCCATAGGCATAAGGGATGACCTCCTTATCAGTTAAAGTAGTGCCCTTCTCAGAAGGGCAGGTCGCCGTCGTCGTCGGACAGCTCAGCGAACTGGTCCTCGTCCCCGGTGGGGGCCTCGTACCCCGGCGTGGGCCGGGCAGCGGGCGCGGCGTAGGAGGAGGGGGAGTAGTTTCCGCCGCCCTCCCCGTCCCGCCGGACGGAGTCGCCGAAATAGATGTTCTCAGCCACCACCTCTGCGGCGGTGCGTTTGTTGCCGTCCCGGTCGGTATAGGGGCGGATCTGGAGCCGGCCTTCCACCACGGCCATGCGGCCCTTGGCGAAGTAACGGCTGATGAACTCGGCGGTCTGGCGCCAGGCGACCACGTTGATGAAGTCGGTCTCCCGTTCGCCGGTCTGCTTGTTCTTGAAGTCCCGGTCCACGGCCAGCCGGACGGTAGCCACCGTCACGCCGCCGGGAGTGGTCCGAAGCTCCGGGTCGGCCACCAGCCGGCCCATGATGGTGATGTGATTGAGCATGGTCCTTCCTCCTTACTCGTCCAGGCAGACGATGATGGAACGCATCACGCCGTCGGTGATCCGGAAGATACGGTCCAGCTCAGCGGGGAAAGCGTTGCCCGAAGTGAAGTCCAGCTGCACATAGTATCCGTCGTTCTGGTCCTGGATGGGGTAGGCCAGACGGCGCTTGCCCCACTCGTCCACGGTGACCTCGGTGGCGTTGCTCTCGCAGAGAGTCTTGAACTTCTCCACCAGGGCGGCGGTCTCCTCCTCGTTCTTGCGGGGATCGATGATGAACACCGCCTCGTACTTTGCACTCAGTTTTGCCATGTTTTGCACCTCCTTATGGTCTGTTGGCCCCCAATCTCTGTTGGGAGCAAGGAGCTCTGTCAAATAGACAGGCCATATTATTATACTGAAAATAGAGGAAATGTCAAGAGAAAACGACTAAAAAACCACGAAAAATTTGCACCTTTCCAGGCGTTTCCAATCAAGCGACAGAGCCCCATGGGGTTTGCAGTTTGTAGCGGCAGCGGGGCTGATGGAGCTATTCTAATATTGCACATAAGCCGGAAACAAGATTGGCAAGGGTTTTTCTGGGGAGCCCGAGGGGCCAATCTTTTTACAAAAAGAGGCCCCTCGGGAAAAGGAAAAAATAAATTAGATAGAAAAAGGGAGGTGTCGTCAGACACCTCCCATAGTCATTCCGCTTCCCAATCCGTCCTTGTCCAGCATCCGCTCCAGCACCTCCACATCGGTGGCGATGTCCATGGCGTCGGCCCTGAACAGCTGGTCCAGCTGCTTCTCAAAGCCCTCCACCACCTTGTCCATCATGCCCTCGATGCGCTCCTTGGCGGCCGAGATGTTCTCGCCCTCCACTCCCTGGGCCTCCAACTGGGCGTAAGCCTGGAGGATCTTCAGGGTGGTGGGGAGGTAGTAGTTCAGGAATTGCCGCAGCTCTCCCGATTTGCCCGGGTTGCGCCGCTGGTAGTCCAGGATCTTTCCGGTGATCTCCCCAATGCGGTCGATCTTGCGGCTCATCTCCGGGTCGGGGATGGCGTCATTGACCCGCTTGATCTCCCGGAGCATGTCGTTGTCCCTGTCCTCCTGCGCTGCCTGGGCCTTCTTCTCAGCCTCAGGGTCCTTTTTGGCTTCCGTTTTGGGCGGTTCAGCGGCGTGCTCGAAGCCCTGGTCGGTAAAGACCAGCCGGCCTGAGGCCCGGTCGATGTAGCCCATGGGCAGGGTGCCGTCTGCCAGGAAATCCTGGAGGTCGTCAATGACCTTCTTCTGGCTCACCCCGGCGGCCGAGGCCAGGTCGGAGAGGAACACGGAATTCCGGGTGCCGATGACGCCTATATAAAGCCGCAGACGCTTCTGTTTCCGGGTCATGCCGATGCCGGTGCCCAGCATGTAAAGCCCGCCGCAGAGGAAACCCACCAGGGGGAACCAATCCCCCACAAAGGAAAAACCGTAGTTGCTCCACTCGTACACCAGGGGGATGAGCATGGAGAAGCTGAGGGCCGCGCCGCCGCCGGTGAGAATGCCGGCCAGGGCTTTGGACTTGGTTTTGAACCGGGACTTGACCTTCTGAGTGGCCTTCTTGGCGGTCTTGGGAGGCACCTGCCCCTGTGCCCAGGCCTGCTGCTGGGTCCGCTGTTGGTCGCCGGGCCGGGCCTGCCCGGTGTAGATGGGAGCGTCCTGGGCGAAGGGAGGGGTCTGCCTTTGAGCCTGAGCCTGGGTCCTGGCCCGGCTCTGGTCATACCGGTTCTGACGGCTCTGCTGGGCCCCCTGCTGGAAGCTCTTTTTCAGTTCGGCGGGGATCCCCAGCCAGTTCATAAACATCATACACAGGCCGATGGGCCAAAAACCGGTGACAAAGCTGAGGAAAATGATCCAGCCGGGAATATTGTCCTTTTTGTTGGGATCCATGGGCGTACCTCCTTCCTGAGGGGATCAGACACATATGCTATATCATACAACGGTTCCGGAAAAAAGGCAAGAAAAAATCTTTGGAGATGCTGTGACTTTAAGATGTGCTTAAGAATTGGACGGAATTGGGGGATATTGTAACCGTTCTGTTATTGATTTTTCCGAAAAAAACCGATATAATGAATCGATCCGAAAAAAGTGCAAGTGCGGATCCCATGAGGGAAAGGTGAACGATATGGATATGGAAGATAAAAAATTGACCGGGGGAGCCCCCCCTGAGAATACCGCTCCCACCCCGGAGGCTCCTGCCGGGACCCCTGACCTGGGGGCTCCTGGGCATAAGGAGACCGTCGGGGGGAAACGCCTGGCCGGGCCTAAGAAGGGACAGAACAAGGGCCGGGCTGTGATCGCGGTGGTCTGCGCCCTGGTGCTTGCTCTGTACCTGGGGGTCTGTGCCTACGCCAACTCCTCCCGGGGGACCCTCCCCAATACCCATGTCGCGGGGGTGGACCTGTCCTCCACCGCCTGGGAGCAGGTGGAGAAAAGGCTGGAGGAAGGGGTCAGGGAGCGGCTGGACAGCCTCACGGTGGACTTTGTCTGCGAGGGGGAGGTCTACACCGTCTCCGGAAAAGAATTTACCCCCCACACTGCCGAGGCGGTGGAGGCTTTGAAGGAGAGACAGTCCGGGAGCTTCCTGCTGGGCGCCCCCCGGCTTCTGCGCGCCCTTGCGGGGGGAGAGGGGACGGCGGTCTCTCTCACTTTGGACACCATGCCCCAGGAGGTCCTGCGGGCGGTGGAGGAGTGGGGGGACAGGGAGGCCATCACCGACTACACCCTCACCGACACCCACGTGATCTTTACCAAGGGCCACACGGCCAGGACCCTGGACGTGGCCGGCCTTCTCACCGCCCTGGAGGAGCAGGCCCAGCGGAAGCTGGCCGGGGAAGAGACAGAGCCCGTGGAGGTCTCTGCCACCACCATGGCCCCCGCCGAGCCCAACTTCGACGCCATCGGGAAGGAGATCTACGCCGCGGTGGCCGACGCCTACTACGACCCCGAGCTTGGGGAAATCGTCCCCTCGGTCACCGGCCGGGAGCTGGATGTGGCCGCCGCCCGCTCCGCGTTGGAAAAGACCGCCGAGGGCGGCACCTGCCAGGTCCCCCTGATCCTCACCCAGCCGGAGGTCTCCACCGAGACCCTCACCGGGCTCCTCTTCCGGGATGTGCTGGGGGAGGCCACCACTTACGCCTACGGCACGTCCTCCCGCCGGGGCAATGTGCGCCTTTCGGCCGAGCAGGCCAACGGCATGGTGCTCATGCCCGGGGATGAGTTCTCCTACGCCAATGACTGCGGCCCCTTTACCACCGAGCTGGGCTACGGCTCGGCGCCGGGCTACCAGGGGGGCAAGACCATCGACATGGAGGGCGGCGGCGTCTGCCAGACCGCTTCCACCATCTACCTGGCTGTTCTCCGGGCGGGCCTTACCGTGGTGGAGCGCCATCCCCACGGCTACGAGCCGGCCTATGTCCCCGGCGGCCTGGACGCCACCGTGGCGGGCACCGTGCTGGACTTCCGCTTTTCCAACAATACGGAGTACCCCATTCGGATCGAGACCTCCATGGACGAGAAGTATAACCTGACGGTGAAGTTCTGGGGCACCAACCTGAACGGCACTTACTGGAAGCCTTACTCCACCAACCGGGTGGTGACCAAGCACGCCACGACCATTTACGAGCCCAAGGACGACGTGCCCCAGGGCGAGCTGGTCAAGGATCCCTCCCGCACCGCCTACAACGGGGTGTCCATCGACTCCTATAACCAGCAGTTTGACGCCGACGGCAATCTGATCCAGGAGATCTACCTTTACCGCACCAAGTATAACAGCCGGAACGCGGTGGTCTGGTATAACCCGGCTGACGCCGAGCTCTGGGGCATTGACCCGGCCACCGGCATCCGCACCGAGGTGGACCCCAACGCCACTCCCACGCCCGGCGAGTCCCAGGAGCCTCAGCCCGGCGAGAGCGAGACCCCGCCTCCCGCCGAGAGCGTGCCTCCCGCCTCCCCTCAGCCCACGGAGGATCCCAACGGAGGGGAGGGCCCTGACATTCCCGTGGCCCCCACCCCTACCGCCGAGCCCTCCGCCGAACCCACCCCGGAGGTGTCCGACCAGCCAACCGACCAACCCACCGACCAGCCTACTGACCAGCCCACCGACCAGCCCACCGACCAGCCCACCGACCAGCCCACTGACCAGCCTTCCACTGAGCCCACCCCCGAGCCCACTCCCGACGCCGAGCCCACTCCCGACGCCGAGCTTACTCCGGCCCCGGACGAGAGCCCGGACCAGCCGGTGGGCTGACGAAGGAGGCGGACTATGTTTCAGGGATTTGATCCCCGGGCGGAGGATTTCCTCTGGGGGATCCGGTTCAACAATGAAAAGCCTTGGTTTGAACACCACAAGCAGGAGTATCTGGACTACATTTACGACCCCATGAAGGAGCTGACCCGGCAGGTCTATCAGAATCTTCAGAAGGACTGCGAGGGACTGGGGCTCAGCTCCAAGGTCTCCCGGATCTACCGGGATGCCCGGCGGCTCCATGGCCGGGGGCCTTACAAGGACCACCTGTGGCTTGCCATTGAGCGGCCCCGGGGCCCCTTTGAGGGCGGGATCACCTTCTGGTTCGAGCTTGCCCCCGAGGGATATTCCTACGGCCTGGGATATTGGGATATGCCCCCTTTGACAGCGGCCAAATTCCGGGCCCGGCTGGACCGGGATCCCAAGGAATTTGAGAAGCTGGCCCGGGGCCTGAAAAACCGCCCCGACCTCGTGCTCAAGGGGGAGTCCTACAAGCGGCCTAAGGGTGCGGCCCCCTCCAAACTGCTGGAGGAGTGGTACAATCTGAAAAATTTTTCCATCTCCCATGAGGGCCCCTATGAGGACAAGCTCTTCCGCCCCGGACTGGCCGATGAGCTCACCGAAGCCTACCGCTTCCTCATGCCCCTGTGCCGGTATTTTTTGCTTTTAGACGGTGACAAAGATCCAAGAGAGGTATAATGAAAGAGCGACGATCACCCGCTGTGTCGGCGGGTGATTTTTTTGCTCTTTTTTCCAGCGAAAAAAGCCTTGTTTGGCACATACTATTGACACAAATGCCGTGGAAAAGAGGCGAAAAAAGATGGAAAAACCTTGGAGAGGGCGCCTGGCCTTTCTCGTTTTGGCCCTGCTCCTGCCCTGGGCGGTGGGGGCGCTGGAGTCCGCCGCCCTGCTTCCGGTCCGGGGCGACGCCCTGATCCGGACCGGCGGTGACCTGGAGACTGACTTCGCCGGGGAGGAGGCGCCGGTGGTGGCCCTCACCTTCGACGACGGCCCCCGCCGTTCCACCACCGGAGCGCTGCTGGAGGGGCTGGCCCAGCGGGGGGTACACGCCACCTTCTTCCTGGTGGGGGAGATGCTGGAGGGGAACGAGGACCTGATCCGGGACATGGCGGCCCAGGGGCACCAGATCGGGATCCATTCCTACGACCATGTGTGGCTCACCGACCTGAGCGCCGCCGATTTTGAGCGGGAGGTGGGCCGCACCCGGGAGACCCTGCGAAGCATTGCGGGGGAGGGGAGCTACCTTCTGCGTCCCCCCTACGGCGGAGTGGACCGGGGGGTGGAAAAGCGGGCCGGAAGCCCCATCATCCTCTGGTCGGTGGACCCGGAGGACTGGAAGGACAGGGATGTGGAGCGGATCGTGAGCCACATTGTCTCCAACGCCCGGGACGGGGACATCATCCTCATGCACGACATCTACCAAAGCTCGGTGGAGGCCGCCCTGCGGGTGGTGGATGCCCTCCATGAAAAGGGGTTCCTCTTTGTGACGGTGGAGGAGCTGGCCCAGCACAATCACGTGGAACTGGAGCCCGGAAAGGTCTACCGCTGCTTTTACCCATGAACCGCCGGTTAAAAAAGGGTTTCAAAAAATGAAAATTCAGTGACAGTTTACAGAATTCAGTTGACGATAACGCCCTGAGCGTGTAAAATAGAGGGGAAATCAAGAGAAATGGGGGATCGTTCTATGGCACGCTCATCGGGCAAAAAAGACGACCTGGTCAAATGTGAATACTGTGGAGAGATGTACTCCACCACCTATAAGCACTGTCCCTTCTGCAACGAGGACGGCACGGGGGCTTGGGACGAGCCGGAGGAGGACTGCGAGGGCCGGCCCATCCGGCCCGCGGGAGGCAAGCGCCTGGCCGGGGGCGGAGCCGCCGGAGGGGGTTACTACGACCCGCCCCAGAGGGGGAACAACGACCGGGGCCGCAGGAACATCAGCCCCTGGAGCGTTCTGGGCGTGATCCTCTCCCTGGTCCTTATCATCGCGGCCATCTGCATCGTAGTCTCCATCTTCCGCTCCATCACGGGACGGGGGCCCAAGCCTAAGCCCACCCCCACGCCTCCCCCGGTGGAAAGCACAGAGCCCACACCCACGCCCACCGCTCCGGTGGAGAGCGAGGAACCCACCCCTACGCCCACCGTGGAGGTCACGGTACCGCCCGCGCCTGACGCCCCCACCGATTTCCGGCTCAACGCCACCGACCTGACCTTTGACGCGCCGGGGCAGACCTTCAACATGCGGGTGATTTTCACCCCGGAGGATGCCGATGCCGCGATCACCTGGACCTCCAGCGATCCTGAGGTGGCCTCGGTCTCCTGGAACGGCAAGGTCACGGCCATCTCCCGGGGCACGGTGAACATCACCGCCACCATAGAGGGGCTGGGCTCCAAGAGCTGTATCTTCCGGTGTAACTTCAACGGCACGGCCTCCTCCTCGGGCAGCAGCACAGGTGGCACTTCTTCCTCCGGCGGGATCTCCCTGAGCAACGATGACTTCACCGTCTACGTGGGCGAGACCTGGCGGATCCGGATCTCGGGCACAGAATCGGCGGCCACCTGGACCTCCAGCAACGAGGCTGTGGCCACTGTCAGCTCCAACGGCACGGTCAAAGGCGTGGGCAAGGGCAACTGCACCGTCACCGCCGAGGTGGACGGGGTCAAGCTCACCTGCATTGTCCGCTGCAACGGCCTGACGAAGCAGGATTGACGGGACGGAAGAAAAGATCCGAACCAAAACATACCCTTTACATAGGAGCGGACAGAGCATTCTGTCCGCTCCTGTTTTGTAAAGATTGCACAAAAAAACATACAAAACGCCCTGTTTGATGATTGCTTTTTGCCTCGTGTTTTGGTATGATAATACCAAAGACACCGGGAGGCGGGCCACACCCGCCGGGGAGGAATCAACATGTATGACGTATTGATCATCGGCGGAGGTATCACCGGAGCGGCCACCGCCTTCCAGCTTTCCAAATATGACCTGCGGATCGCCGTGGTGGAGCGGGAAAACGACGTGGCCATGGGGGCCACCAAGGCCAACTCGGCCATTCTCCACGCCGGATACGACCCCAAGCCGGGCACCCTCATGGCCCGCCTCAACGTCCGGGGGGTGGAGCTGGCCAGGGAGCTGTGCCAAAAGCTGGACGTGCCCTACCGGAACTGCGGCTCTCTGGTGCTGGGCTTCTCGGAGGAGGACCGGGCCAAGGTGGAGGAGCTTTACCGCCGGGGGACAGAGAACGGGGTCCCCGGCCTGGAGGTGCTCACCGGGGAGGAGGCCCGTAGCCTGGAGCCTGACCTGTCTCCCGAAGTCCTCTGCGCCCTTTACGCCCCCACGGCGGCTATCTGCTCCCCCTGGGAGTACTGCCTGGCCCTCATGGAGACGGCAGTCCGCAACGGGGCCGAGCTCCATTTGAACACCGCTGTCACCGGGCTGGAAAAGGATCCGGAGGGATGGCGGGTACATACCGCCGCCGGGGCGTTGAAGGCCCGGTTCGTCATCAACGCCGCCGGGGTGGAGGCCGACCGGATCCACGACATGGCGGCTCCCCACGATTTTACCGTCACCCCCAGCCGGGGAGAATACTACCTGCTGGACAAAAGCGAGGGAGGCCGGGTAAACCGGGTGATCTTCCAGTGCCCCGGCAAGGCGGGCAAGGGGGTGCTGGTGGCCCCCACGGTCCACGGCAATCTCATTGTGGGCCCCAACGCCGAGAGGGTGGAGGGGAACGACACCGCCACCACCGGGGAGGGACTTCGCTATGTGAGCGGCACCGCCCAAAGGTCGGTGCCCTCGGTGAACTTCCGGGAGTCCATCCGGAACTTCGCCGGGGTGCGGGCTAACACGGGCCGGGGGGATTTCATCCTGCGGGAGGCCGCCCCCGGCTTTATCGACCTGGCGGGGATCTGTTCCCCCGGGCTCTCCGCCGCCCCGGCCATCGGAGAGTACGCCGCCGAACTGCTGGGCAGGGCCGGGCTGGCGCTGCGGGAAAAACCGGATTTCATCTGTGAATGCAAGCGGGTCCGCTTCAAGGAACTGCCCCGGTTGGAGAAGGCCGCTTTGGTGGAGCGTGAGCCCGCCTACGGCCGGGTGATCTGCCGGTGCGAGACGGTCACCGAGGGGGAGATCTTAGCGGCCCTTCACACTCCCATCCCCCCCTGCTCGGTGGATGGCGTAAAGAGAAGGGTGGGCGCCGGCATGGGCCGGTGCCAGGGGGGCTTCTGCGGTCCCCGGGTGGTGGAGCTTTTGGCCCGGGAGCTGGGGATCTCCCCGGGGGACGTCCCCCAGGACCAGGCCGGATCCTGGCTTCTCAAAACCGAGACGAAGGGAGGGCGCGGGGATGTATGACCTTATTGTGATCGGCGGCGGGCCCGCCGGGCTGGCCGCCGCCTGCGCCGCCTGGGACAAGGGCCTCAAAAACATTCTGATCGTAGAGCGGGACAGGGAGCTGGGAGGCATCCTCAACCAGTGCATCCACAACGGCTTCGGCCTTCACCACTTCAAGGAGGAGCTCACCGGCCCGGAGTACGCCGGGCGGTTCGTCAAGCTCTTAAGTGAGACCGGGGTGGAGGTCCGGCTGGACACCATGGCGCTGGAGGTCACCCCTCAAAAGCAGGTCCACATGGTGGGTAAGACCACGGGCTGCCGGGTGGAGGAGGCCAAGGCCATCGTGCTGGCCATGGGCTGCCGGGAGCGGACCAGGGGGGCCATCGCCATCCCGGGTACCCGTCCCGCCGGGGTATTCACCGCCGGAGCCGCCCAGCGGTATGTGAACATGGAGGGCTGGCTCCCCGGCAAGCGGGTGGTGATCTTAGGAAGCGGAGACATTGGCCTCATCATGGCCCGCCGCATGACGCTGGAGGGGGCCAAGGTGCTGGCCTGCGTGGAGGTCATGCCCTACTCGGGGGGCCTCAACCGCAACATCGTCCAGTGCCTTCAGGACTATGACATCCCCCTCTACCTCTCCCACACGGTCACCGACATCCGGGGGAAGGACCGGGTGGAGCAGGTGGTGGTGTCCCGGGTGGACGAGAAGCGGGCCCCCATTCCGGGCACTGAGATGGTCTTCGACTGCGACACCCTGCTTCTCTCGGTGGGCCTGATCCCCGAGAACGAGCTCACCCGCCAGGCGGGCATCGAAATGGACCGGCGGACCAACGGGGCAATGGTCTATGAGAACATGGAGACCGACCTCCCCGGTGTGTTCGCCTGCGGCAACGTGTGCCACGTCCACGACCTGGTGGACTTCGTCACCGCCGAGAGCCGGCGGGCGGGGGAGGCCGCTGCCCGGTATGTGCTGGAGGGCGGATGTGGGCAGGAGAACTGTTTGGAGGTCAAAAACGGGGAGGGCGTCACCTACACCGTGCCTCAGCGCATCCGCCCGGAGCGGGTGGAAAAGATCTGCGACCTGTTTTTCCGGGTGAACCGGGTCTGCCGGGACAGCGAGATCTTAGTGACCTCGGGGGAGGACGTCCTTGCCCGGTTCCCGCGGGAGCACCTGGCCCCCGGGGAGATGGAGCACATCGTACTGCCCCGGGTCCTGCTGGATAAGGCCCGGGGAGAGATCACGGTTTCAATCCGGGAGGTGGAGGCATGAAGGAACTTATCTGTATCGTCTGCCCCAAGGGCTGCCATCTGAAGGTGGATGAGGAGAACGGCTATACCGTTACCGGGAACGGCTGTCCCCGGGGGGCGGAATACGGCAGGAACGAGCTTATAAACCCCACCCGGGTGGTGACCTCCACGGTGCGCTGCGGGGGCGGGGCCCATCCCCGGTGCCCGGTAAAGACCGACCGGCCGGTGCCAAAGGGAAAAATGTTTGAAGTTATGGCCGCCCTGGAGGGGATCACCCTCACCGCCCCGGTCCGCGTGGGGGACACCGTCATAGAGAATGTCTGCGGCACCGGAGCCAACGTGGTGGCCGCAAGGAATCTGGAGAAG
>JAGBDQ010000221.1 GCA_017937415.1 Oscillospiraceae bacterium | reverse complement strand
GATCACCGACCATGTGTTCCGGGGGATCCACCACCGGTATTTTCCGGGCGCGGACAAGTATTATACCCCTTTCTTTTCCCCCACCTCTGACGGACGCTTCCCGCCCCGGGACCGCCGGGATTTTGACCGGGAAGTCAATGAGGGCCTGCCTGTGGTTCCCCAGCTCCTCACCAGGCATTCCGAAGATTTCCTCTGGGCGGCCCGGACGCTGGCCGACCTGGGCTTCGGGGAGATCAACCTGAACCTGGGCTGTCCCTCCGGAACGGTGACCGCCAAGGGGAAGGGGAGCGGTCTCCTCTCTGACCTGGAGGGGCTGGAGAAGCTGCTGGACGGCATTTTTGCCGCTCCGCCCGCCGCCATCTCGGTGAAGACCCGGCTGGGGCGAAAGGACCCGGAGGAATTTCCCCGGCTGCTGGAGCTCTTTGACCGGTATCCCATCTGTGAACTGACTGTCCACTGCCGGGTGGGGGAGGACTTCTACAAAAAGCCCGCCCGGCCGGACGCCTTTGCCCTGCCGCTTCGGGAGAGCCGTGCCCCGGTGTGTTATAACGGCGACCTTTTCTCCCCGGCGGAGGTCCGTACCCTTCTGGCGCGCTATCCTCAGGTCCCAGCCCTGATGCTGGGACGGGGGGCGGTGGCCGATCCCGCCCTGTTCCGCCGTCTGAGGGGAGGGGAGGGGGCCTCCCGGAAGGAGCTTACCGAATATACCGCCGCCCTTTTCGAGGGATACTGCGCCGCTTTTGGAAACCGCCGCGCCGCCCTGGGACGGATGAAGGAGATCTGGTTCTACCTGAGCTGTCTCTTTGAGGGGTGCGAGGGCTATATGAAGCGGATGCGCAAGACCACGGACCCTGCGGAGTATGAAAATGCGGTACACCGGCTCCTGGCGGAATGTCCCCTCCGGCAGGACGGGCCAGATCCCCTTTGGCAGCCGGCAGGAACCGACTTGCATTGAGGGAGAAAAGGGAGTATAATAAATTCCATTCTCGGCATAGAAAGGAGGAGCCCTATGTTACAGCAGGGCTTTATCCAGGACAAATTGGACATTAAAATGCTGGAGCTTTATCTCCTGGCCCGGGCGGTGGGTCCGGTGGAGCCGGACACTCTGGCCGATCTGACCATGAGTCATGACGGCGTGGGCTACTTTGATTTTGCCGAGGCCACCGCCGAGCTGGTGGAGAGCGGCAACATTGTCCTGACCGGGGAGGGCTATACCATTACCGACAAGGGGCGGGAGAATTCGGCGGCCTGTGAGAGCAGCCTGCCCTATTCGGTGCGCCGCCACAGCGACGAGGCCCTGGCCCCGGTGAACGCCGCCCTCCGCCGTAAAGCTCAGGTCAGGGGGGAGAAGCGGGAGAACCCGGACGGCTCTGTCACCGCCCGGATGCTGCTGAACGACGACAACGGCAACCTGCTCACGCTGGAGCTGCTGTGCCCTTCGGCGGAGCAGGCGGACAGGCTGATCGCCGCCTTTCGGGAGCGTCCTGAAAAGCTGTATAACACCATTCTTTTGACCCTCAGTGGGGAAAGGGAGGGGAATCCTTGAGCGAACCGATCTTTTTTGGCCTGCCACTGAGTTTGGCCTTCCTCTATTTTGTGGTCTATTCTTTCTTGGGCTGGTGTATGG
>JAGBDQ010000220.1 GCA_017937415.1 Oscillospiraceae bacterium | reverse complement strand
CTGCCCAAGAGCATTGTCCAGAAGGAAGTGGACAACCTGGTGGCCATGGGGGTAGACATGGAGACCAACATGGTCATCGGCAAGACCCTTACCATCGACGAGCTCTTTGGTATGGGCTTCGAGGCTGTCTTTGTGGGCTCTGGCGCCGGACTTCCCAACTTCATGAACATTCCCGGTGAGAGCCTGAAGGGCGTCTATTCCGCCAACGAGTTCCTCACCCGCTCCAACCTGATGAAGGCCTACAAGGACGACCCCGTGACCCCCATCATGAAGGGCGGTAAGGTGGCTGTCGTTGGCGGCGGCAACGTGGCTATGGACGCTGCCCGTACCGCACTCCGCCTGGGGGCCGAGAAGGTGTACATCGTCTACCGCCGCTCCCTGGAGGAGCTCCCCGCCCGGAAGGAAGAGGTGGAGCACGCCATGGAGGAGGGTATCGACTTCCGCCTTCTCAACAATCCGGTGGAGATCCTGGGCTATCACAATCCCGATGACCGCCGGGATCCCAAGAACGGCTTTGTCACCGGCATGAAGTGCATCAAGATGGAGCTGGGCGAGCCTGACGAGAAGGGCCGGCGCCGTCCCGTTCCTGTCCCCGGCAGCGAGTTTGAGCTGGAGGTGGATACGGTCATTATGGCCATCGGCACTTCTCCCAATCCCCTTATCAAGTCCACCACCGAGGGCCTGGAGGTCAACAAGCACGGCGGCATCATCGTGGAGGAGAATACCGGGGCCACCACCAAGGAGGGCGTCTATGCCGGCGGCGACGCGGTCACCGGGGCCGCCACCGTCATCTCGGCCATGGGAGCCGGTAAGGTTGCCGCCAAGGCCATTGATGAGTACCTGATGAACAAATAAGATCAAATTGCACGACATATTCCGAGAGGGCCAGTTCACGCTGGCCCTCTCTCTTTTTGCCTTTCAATATAAATTTATCGAAAATCAATAAATAACACTTGACATTCGATAATGGAGGTGGTAATCTATGGATGACAGGAGGGAAGTCCTATGGAAAAAACAAATGTGCAAAAGCTGGCAAAAATATTGAAAATACTGGTGACCATCACCTTTACGTGCAATCTGGTTATTCTTCCGTTGGTCCCCGGTATTGTGGGAATTGGAAGTGAATACGGTCTGTGGGGCGCTGCGGAAGAATTTGGTGTGTTTGGCCCGGAGTTCGGACCGCTTTTGCTTCTGGCAGCCTGCTGGCAGTATCTGTTCCGGGTCTGGAGAAGCGAATATACCGCTGTGCTGGCTTTTTTCCTTATGGCTTGTGGAGTTTGTACAGCCGTGATCCTTTGGCAGGCCCGGAAAGTGCTGGACACCATTTTGGTGGGGAACCCCTTTCAGAAGAAGAACGGAGAGAGCCTGAAACGGGCAGCGGTATGCTGCTTTGTGATCTCGGCGGCCGCACTGGTGCGTATGATATGGCGGCTTGTCTATTTTAACTCTCCGGTGTCCCTGTTCTCCTACAATACCCTGTTTGTTCCTCTCTTTGCCATGGGTGGACTGCTGTGCATGGTCATGTCCGCCCTCTTCCGTCAGGCCGCCGAGCTGAAGGAAGAGAACGACCTGACCATTTAGGGGGTGGCGCCATGGCGATCATAGTCAATCTGGATGTGATGATGGCGAAGCGGAAAATGAGCCTGAACGAGTTGGCCTCCAAGGTGGATCTGACCCTGGCCAATTTGTCGGTGCTCAAAAACAACCACGCCAAAGCGGTGCGCTTCTCCACCTTAGAGGCCATCTGCAAGGCCCTGGACTGTCAGCCGGGAGATATTCTGGAATATGTGCCCGGGGAGGACACGGAAGAATAAGAGAAGGAAGGAAATAAATATGGAAAATGTCAATTCGACGCCCGAATTTGGGGCGCCGCAGGTATCCCATGCTCCAAAAACGGAAAAGAAACGGATTTATGAGCCTGATGGGAAGGATGTGCTGGTCCTCTTTCTGACTTGGGGGATCGGAACCTTCCTGGCCGCCCTGATGCTGGGCCCCGGGCTGCCCGGGCTGGGGATCACCATAGGGGTGGCCCTCTGGTATGGGGTTCTTTCCCTGCTCCGGGGGAAGAAGGGCTTTGGAAGCCGGGCCGGATTCTGGCTATTTCTGGCGGTGGCGGCATTGGCCCTGACCTTTTCTATTTGGTCCAACCGGTGGCTCCGGGTTTGGAACCTGGTGTTCCTGCTGGGGCTGATGGGGGTACAGACGGTGGAGCTGTTTGACCTTGGGAGCTATGTCTGGTCCCGCCCGGCCATGCTGGCGGAACGGGGATTTCTGATCTTTGAGGGACTTTTTGGGGCCCTTCCTGCGGCGGTGGTCACAGTGGGGACCAAAGGAAAACCCTGCGGAAAGCAGGGTAAAATGGTGCTTTTGGGGCTTGGTCTGTCGCTGCCGCTGGTTGCGGTGGCGGCAACCCTGCTCCTTCAGGCGGACGGGTATTTTGCCTATGTGGTAGGGGACCTGATACGCCGTTTGCGGGAGATATTCGGGGACGCCCTAATCCGCCTGATTATAGGACTTCTTCTGCTGCCCTTTCTCTTTGGACTTTGCTATACCCTCCGTCATGGAAAAAAGCGGAAGGAGCGGGAGCTGCCAACACTGACCGGAATGGAGCCGGTGGTGTGCGCCATCACTTTGGGAGTGATGGACCTGCTCTACGGCTTTTTCCTGGTGGTCCAGTCGGCGGCCCTCTTTGGTGGAGCTGAATACCTGAGCCGGGTACCCGGGCTCTCCTATGCCGAGTATGCCCGCAGCGGCTTTTTCCAGCTTGTCTTTGTGGCGGCGCTGAATCTGGCACTGGTCCTGGCAGCCTGTCAGTTTTCCAAACAGGAAGGGGGAGCCTGGCGGGCGGTGCAGCTTCTGTGCTCCCTGATGATCGCCATGAGCGCTGTGATCCTTCTTTCAGCAGCCTACCGGATGACCCTCTATGTACAGGTCTACGGCTTGTCCTTCAAGCGGTTCCTGACTTACTGGGGTATGGTCATGCTGGTGATCTTCCTTCTGGCTGCCGCCATGAAAGTATGGAAAAAAGAGTTCGGATTTTTTAAGGTCCTGCTGACGGTGAGCATTGTGGGCTGGCTGGCGCTGAATGCCTGCAACGTGGACCGGGTGGTGGCGGAATACAATGTGGCACTTTACCAGCATCAGGAGACCGCACTTCTGGATAT
>JAGBDQ010000219.1 GCA_017937415.1 Oscillospiraceae bacterium | reverse complement strand
CGCCGAAATGATTGAGAAGATCAAGGCAAATCTGTAATTTGCTTCAGACAGCAGACGACCCCGGGGAGCACCCCGGGGGTCGTTTTTCCCGAAATTTTCACCAGACGATATGGACTTTCCCGGCGGGACCTGCTGCATCAGCTTCCTTGCGGGTCATGCCCGGGCAGAAAGACCCGTCCGCCGTCCTCCCGCTCGGCCCTCAAATCGTTAAAGCTGATGGGTGTGTTGGATGCGTTCCAGCGCGGCTCGGTACAGGCATACCACCCGGGAGCCAACTCCTCCATATAATAAATGGCCTCCAACCACCGAGTTCCGTTCCACTCGTCCCACTCGCTGTCCGGGAAGTACATGACATACAAGCGTGCCGAACCCACATCGCTTTCATAACCGGTGTAAAAGCAATTCCGTCTTACATAGGTAAAGGGGCACTCCTCAGTAAACAGGGCGGAATAGAGCGCTTCTTCCTCCTCCGTCAGAGGCTCTCCGGATTCCGAGCTTTTTTCCTCGATCAGCCTCACCTCGTCCATCCGCTCCCAGTTTTCCTCCACGAAGGGTCTGATCTCCGAAATGTACGGGATCAGGGAGGCCGCCGACTTTGCCAAACTTCTGGGGCTCGGCTTACTGGTCAGGAAAAGGAGAATGAAAATCGGGGGCAGTATGATCCCTACCGCAAGCGCAACAAAAAGGACCCAGATATGCCGCAGTACCTTTGCCACCTTTTCCCAGTCCATATCCATCCCTCCTGCAAAAAATGCCGGCCGCAGTAGATCCTTTCCGCCCCGGTCATCATTCATTATAAGGTCATGGCCATAGATTTGCAAGATTTTCACCAGGCGATATGGACTTTCCCGGCGGGAGGGTATATACTGAAGCTGGAAAAAGTTTGTCAAAATCTCCGGCAGCATAGAAAGGAGCCTCTGACATGAGATCAAAAAAGGCCATAACCGTGATCGCCGTCCTTGCCGTCCTGTGCCTGGCCCTGGGGGGCTTTCTCCTCTACACCAACCGGGAGCGGCCCCTGATGGAGGTCTGTCCCGCCATCGCTGTCTGGAACTGTTCTGATGCAAGGATCACCTGGCAGGAGGGCTCCGGGGACGGCGCCATCACGCCCGCCCTTTCCGGCCAGGAGTTCCACGACATCTTTGCCGCCGCCCATGTCAAAAAGGGCCCCTCCTATACGTTGGAGCCTGTTCCGGCCTTCCTGATCCGACTGGTTGACGGCACCCGCGGTTATATCCTCATTGTAGGTCAGGACCATTCCATCTCGGTGGCCTCCCTGGACGACCTGAACAGCCGGACCTTCTGGACCGACACCGGCGGCGAACTCTTCTCCCAACTTTACACCTGCCACCTGAATAACGGCGGACAGCCCATCCCGGAAACATAAGCACGCAGAATGCAGTGATCCCCGGCGGTCAGTGACCGCCGGGGATTTTTTCATTTCAGCAGCTTTGGATACACATGATCCAAATCGATCGGAACGGAATCTTTACAACGAGGCCCGGCCCACAAGGTAGCCCTCCCGGAAGAAATGCCGACACTCCAGCTCGGTCTCCTCAGCCAGAAGGCCGATGAATTCCTCCATCAGCGGGATGGCCGAATTGAACTTGCGGTACAGGTTCTCTATAAGCTCCGTTTTTCTGCTCACCAATTCTTCATACTCCTTGCTTTGATAGGTCTCGCTCTCATCAAAGCGTTTGGCATCCAGGTAGAGCTCGTAGATGGCTTCTTCAT